>CAZAON010000136.1:0-3588 GCA_964486655.1 uncultured Flavobacteriales bacterium | reverse complement strand
TGGAAGACATAAGCACACAAATAATTCCCGTATTCTTCTCCGGAGTGTTTATCGTCCTCAGCTTCTTTCACTTTATCCTATTCCTTTACTACAGACGATACCGATCGAATCTTTACTACAGCCTTTTTACATTTTTCCTTTTCGCAGTATTCTTTGCCGCATACATAGCGGTTTCAGGCGTTGATGTTGAAACAACAAAAACACTGGTCAAGATAATTGTAATTAGCACGTGCATGGCGCCTTTACTGTTTATCGGAATATTGTTTGAAGTGTTTTACAATAAACTTCCCCGGTTTTTCTGGATACTGGCAATCATTGTGATTAGCGCACTTTCGTTAATCTTCTTTCTGGAAGAAGAAAGCGCTGGTATTATCCTGCTGACTATATTCTTCTTACTGGTACTAATTGGAACTATCAGAACAATCTACCGTGCAATTAAAAAGAAACGTGAAGGTGCCTGGGTATTCGTATTCGGTTTGCTGTTACCTGTGTTGGGAACATTTGCATTATCATTCATCAGTTTCCTGTTTGAAAAAGCCGGACTTACATCTGTTTCTTCACTGATTTCTTCACATATCGGTGAATTTGTCGGATATTCTTTCCTGATGAGTGTTTCGATTTCGATGACAATTTATCTTGGACGCGATTTTGCCAAAATGAATAAAAAACTTCAGGATCAGATCAGGGAGATAAGGGTTCTGTTTGAGCGTACTATTGATCAGGAAGCTGAGAAAAAGAAAATACTGGAAAATCAAAAAGAGGATCTTGAAAAAATGGTGGTGTTGAGAACAGAAGAGGTTGTAAGGCAAAAAGCGGTGATCGAGTTAAAGAACAAAGATATTCTCGACAACCTGCTCTATGCGAAAAGGATTCAGGACGCGATTCTTCCCGAAATAAAATTGATCTACCAAACTCTGCGGGAGTCATTCATTATTTACTGGCCAAAAGATATTGTAAGCGGTGACTTTTATTCCTTCTCGCAAAAAAACGGGAAAGTAATAATATCGGCGGCGGATTGCACAGGACATGGTGTTACAGGAGCATTCATGTCAATGATCGGGAGTTCCGTTCTGAATCAGATCGTCAATGAAAGAGGCATTACCGAACCGGCACAGATATTAAATCATCTTAACAACGGTATCGCGGAGGCATTGAAACAGACAGAGAATGATGTAACCGACGGAATGGATATTTGTCTTTGTTCAATTGATCTTAAAGAAAAAAATCTTCAATACGCGGGAGCCAATCGTCCGCTGTGGATAATCAGAAACGGAGAATTAATTGTCGTTAAACCCGATAAAATTGCAATTGGCGGATTCCATTTACAACGGGAAACCAATTTTACAAACCATGAAATAAAACTCCAAACGGACGATATCATTTACTTGTTTACCGATGGATTTGTAGACCAGTTTGGCGGTGAAGCCGGCAAAAAAATGCTATCAAAAAGGTTCCGTGAAATATTGCTTAACATTCATAATCTCCAAATGAATGAACAGGAAATAGCACTTACTAAGTTTTTTGAAGAATGGAGAGGCAAAGAAGTTCAGGTTGACGATGTACTCGTAATCGGAATAAGAGTTTAATTTCAAATTACATAAGTTACGCTGACAGAAGGTACATCTCCGTTAACCGGAGGAGTAATTTTTGTAACCCTCACCTCTACTCTTTCAATGTTTTTCAGTTTACTTTTTAAAGCTTCCGCTATACGATAGGCAACGTTCTCAATCAGTTTCGATCTGATCATCATTTGTGCTTTTACAATTTCATGAACATCGCAATAATCGACAGTCAGTGACAGAACATCATTTTTTGCGGCGGCGGAATAATCAGTGAAAATATTTATGTCAACCAGAAAATTACCACCAATAATTGCTTCTTCTTCGAGACAGCCATGATATGCATAATAACTAAGATTGCTGAAAGAAATTACTCCGTGCTGCATCAGCTTAAATTTTTTAAAGCAAAATTAATACGCTTAACGACCTCACTCTTGCCAAGCAAAACAATCATGTCGAACAGCAATGGCCCCCCGGCCAGTCCGGTCAGCAATACACGACACAACTGCATCACTTCACCCTGCTTTACACCGGCCTCAGCAGCAAGTCGCGGAAATATTTCTTCCAGTGCCTGTATAGAAAGATCAGCACAATCGTTTACGGCAGGAGACAGTTTTTCAAAAAACAAACGTGTCTTTTCGTTCCACTTTTTACTAATTACTCCCTGGTCAAAAGAAAGAGGCGCAATAAAGAAGAATGAAGACATGCTCCAGAACTCATTGCAAAAATGAATTTTCTCACGAGTGAGTCTGACTACTTCTTTTACATACTCGAAATTCTGTATGAGGAAATTGAAATTCGGATTATCATTATCGCCCTGAATCTTTCCTTCCCTGCTCATCTTATCCAGATCTGCCAGGTATATTTTTGCAAGTTCTTCGTCCGAATGTTTTTTCAGGTATTGCAAATTGAACCACTTCGCTTTTTCGGGATCAAATTTTGCTCCGGCTTTATTTACACGATCGAGGGAAAAATCTTTGATCAATTCATCCATGGTAAATAATTCCTGATTCCCTTCAGGATGCCATCCTAAAAGGGCGATAATATTTACGAAGGCTTCCGGGAAATAACCTTTTTCACGATAACCGGAAGATTGTTCGCCAGTAGACGGATCTGTCCATGCTAACGGAAAAACAGGAAAGCCAAGACGATCACCGTCACGCTTACTAAGCTTTCCATTTCCGTCGGGTTTCAACAACAACGGAAGATGCGCGAATGCAGGCATTACATCTTCCCATCCGAGTGAGCGATAAAGTAACACATGCAATGGTGCCGATGGAAGCCATTCTTCACCACGAATAACATGAGTTATCTTCATCAGGTAGTCGTCAACAACGTTTGCCAGGTGATATGTCGGCATTCCATCGCTCTTAAATAAAACCTTATCGTCCATTTCACTCGTATTGACGATCACCTCTCCGCGAATGAGATCATTTACATGAACCACTTCATTGGCAGGAACTTTTAGTCTGACGACATAGTGATCCCCTGAAGAAAGTGCAGCTTTTACCTGATCTGCATTCATGGTAAGAGAATTCTTTAAACCGTTTCGGCTAACAGCATTGTATGAAAATGTCTGCTTGTCAGCTTCCATCTTTTTCCGGATCTCTTCCAGTTCGGCAGGCGAATCAAACGCATAGTAAGCGTTTCCTTCGTTTACCAGTTTTTCGGCATACTGACGATAAATTTCTTTTCTATCGCTTTGACGATAAGGAGCAAAGGGGCCGTCACTAAACCCGACACCTTCGTTCGGAACAACTCCGCACCATTTGAGAGATTCAATGATATATTCTTCCGCTCCCGGCACATAACGATTCTGATCGGTATCTTCGATCCGAAGAATAAAATCTCCGTTTAATTTTTTAGCGAAGAGGTAATTATAAAGAGCCGTACGAACTCCTCCCATGTGGAGTGGTCCGGTCGGGCTGGGTGCAAAGCGCACACGTGTACGACGTTCCATTTCGTTTTTTGAATTTACGCCGCAAAGATAAAGGAACCTCTAACAACTGCTAATTCAAAAACCAATTAC
>CAZAON010000135.1:0-6723 GCA_964486655.1 uncultured Flavobacteriales bacterium | reverse complement strand
AGACTAAGCTTATGATGAAACAATTAAAAGCCTGATTTAATGATTTTATTTTTGAGAATAAAAATGGCAGGATTGCATAAAAAGTCATTTCAACACCTATAGACCAGCCACCGGGAACTGTAGTGTTGATCCAATAAGGATAAAAGCCGTGCAAAAAAGTAATATTCGAAATAATGTTCCATGTTGTAATATGTGTTTCGTCTCCTAACCATGGCCTTGGTCCAAAACCATCTTGCCATAAATAGTAGATAATTCCCAAATAATACATTGGTGCAATCCTGAAAAACCTTCGAATGAAAAAATTTCTTGTTGGCGATATTTCTTTAGTCAGGCGATTTTTAAACGAAAGAAACAAAGTAAAGGCACTTGCAACATAAAACAATTGAACACCCCTGCCTCCCTCTCCAACTATGGTCTTAACTACGGCAGGTAAATTTGAACTGCCATATTGATCTGCATGTATAATCAAAACGCCTAAAATTGCTAATCCTCTTAGTGAGTCTACGTAATCTAATTTTTTTATCGACATATCTTGTTACAATCGGTAAATAGCAAAACACCGGGAAAATGTTAGTGCGCTTTTCGCCAAATGTAAAAATTATAACATACATTTTTTGCTAATATGACGGGAATGATAGCAGCCTGTATTTCCGCGGTCTCTGACTTCTCTGCTGTTAATCTGAACTTGGAATGGTTACCGGCTTCTATTCATCGGCTTTGGCCTTCAATTATCGGTGTAGCGTTAATGAGTCGTTGCAAAAAATCATTTAAGCAGAAATTTGCCAAGGGGAAAAAGATAAATGAACTTGCAGATGTAGAGATTTTTCATGAATAAAGTAATGAAAGTTACACCTTGAATAGTGAAGTTATTCAACGAAAATCTTTTTTGAAAAAATCTGATTGGTATTCGTACAAATATTGACGATATAAATTCCCGGATCCAGCGTAAGGGCAAAGTTCAGGCTTGAATTTGAAAAATTATCTGTAATTACCGGTTTGCCTAAAACATCTGATATCTGAATAACTCCCGTTTTAACGTCACTAAAATTGATGTTTAATATTTGATCAGAATATTGAATATACACTTCAGATTTATTTTGTTCTTTATGGATACCGACGGGCTGACAAATATCTGCCATTAATAAATTAACAGTATTTGGCATAGCGTTATAACTCTGTGCCGGTAAAGTATAATCCTGCATAAAGGCCTGACTGTTTACAACGTATGGCGCTTGTGTATTAACAATTGTGTAATTGGTAAAAATATTCTGAACACAAGAAGTTATTCCTGCCGTATCTGCAATTATTATTTCGCTTTTTCCCTGCTTATTTATCAGAAGCACCAAATTGTCGGAGCCTGTACAAGAAATATCGGCCAATTGAGCATCAGTACTATCTTCAATTGTATATGCCCATTTAATATTTAAATTTTGATCCAGTTTAAAAAACAGTATTGCTTTAGTATTGGCTGAGCCCTTAATATTTCCAGCTGCATAAATTTCTCCGGTAGATAAAGGAATAGATTTTATGCCGTCAATTCCCTCTAGTAAGCCATTATTATACATAAACCGAAAGCCGGTTTGACGAAGAACATTTAAACTTGAATTCAATACTGCAAAAAAGTTAAAGGAAAGTTGATTGTATTCCGGGTTAAGGCTTGATATGATGTAATTATTCTGATTGGAGTAATGCACCGAAAAATAGAGAGTACCCGGTCCGCCAAATGACCAGTATTTATTTAATACTCTTCCGCCGGTTGAATCGACGAAGTCTATAACAATTTTTGAATCAGAGCCATCCGGATTTGCACTGAACACAATGCTTTCATTAGAGTTTTTCGGAAAAATAAATGATGGGAATTCGCTATATGGACTTGCATAAGTTTCTTTTGCCCAGTTTGTCTGATACAATGTATCCAGTTTATATACCAGGAATTTATATAATTGAAACGAAGTATTGAATGAATTACCGGTAATAATAAGACCATTTTGATCCATTCGTGCATTGTAAACCTGCATGGTATCTGAATAGGTTTGCTTAAATAGTATATTCCCCGTTGAATCTAAATGTAAAATGAAACTACCCGGTGGATTTGGTGTCGGACCATGATACCAATTACCACCGGCAATCATTGAATGATCGGGAAGTTGTTTCAGGAAATTATTATGTTTAATTGAAAGGGTATCAATAAAATCTTTACGCCAAAGTACATTTAGTTGATCATCCAATCGAATAATACATACATTTCCGGAGTTGGTTCCTGAGGCATAGAATCCTGAAGTAGTTGTTTTAATAATATGATCTAAATCTAAGGAATCGGCTGTAATTTTTGAAGTTTGACCGGTTGATTTAAATATCATTAAAGAGCAAAAAAGAAGTAAAAGGCTGCATTTCATTGGTCTAATATACCCAATTTTATCTTTCTTCTTTAATTTTCATTTCTCAATTTCATGTTACCTTTGCACCATGGACAAGTTTTCATATCTCGGAAATGCGGATGTAGGTCAGATTGACGCCCTATATAAACAGTTTCAAAAGGATCCTGAATCGGTAGAAGGTAGTTGGAAGGAATTTTTTGACGGATTCGAATTCGCCCAATCGCATTTTGGAGGGAATGGCAAATCGGCCGCAGTACCCGAAAATGTTCAGAAGGAATTTAATGTCATTAATCTAATTAACGGATACCGTTCCCGCGGACATCTTTTTACAAATACCAATCCGGTCAGAGAGCGAAGAAAATATTCTCCGACACTCGACCTGGAAAATTTCAATTTATCCGAAAAGGATCTTGATACGGTTTTTCATTCAGGGTCACTGATTGGTATTGCTCCGGCTAAACTTCGTGATATTGTAAGCCACCTTCAGCAAACCTATTGTGCAAGTATCGGGGCTGAATATAAATACATACGCGATCCTGAAGTAATTTCCTGGCTTGAAAATAAAATGGAGTCACGCAGAAACATGCCTGAATTCTCTGTTGACGAAAAGCGAAGACTGTTATGGAAGCTGAATGAGGCGGTTGCATTTGAGAATTTTGTGCATACTAAATTCGTCGGACAAAAAAGATTTTCTCTTGAAGGATGCGAAACATTGATTCCGGCTCTTGATACTGTTATTGGTGCGGGAGCGAAACTTGGAATAAAAGAATTCGTGATCGGGATGTCGCATCGGGGAAGATTGAATGTTCTTGCAAATATTTTAGGTAAAACATACGAAGAGATTTTCACCGAATTCGAAGGACTGGAATATGATGAAGCAAGCTATGCGGGCGATGTAAAATATCATCTTGGATATTCGGCGAAAGTTGAGACAGCTGAGGGAAAACAGATTCATTTAAGTCTGGCTCCTAATCCATCTCACCTTGAAGCAGTAGATGCTGTTGTTCAGGGAATTGTTCGGTCAAAGATTGATAACACACCGGGCGGTGATGAAAACCAGATTGCACCGATTCTTATTCATGGTGATGCGGCGATCGCTGCGCAGGGTGTCGTATATGAAGTGATTCAGATGTCCTTGCTGAAAGGTTATCGCACAGGCGGAACGATTCACCTGGTAGTGAACAACCAGATCGGTTTCACGACAAATTACATTGACGCGCGTTCGAGTACTTATTGTACGGATGTGGCAAAGGTTACTTTGTCGCCGGTATTTCATGTGAATGGCGATGACGTTGAAGCGTTAGCATATACAATACAGCTTGCGCTCGAGTACAGACAGAAATTTCACCATGATGTTTTCATAGACATTTTAGGTTATAGGAAATACGGACATAACGAAGGTGATGAGCCCCGGTTCACGCAGCCTTTGTTATATAAGGCTATTGCGGAACATTCGGACGCGAGAAAAATTTACTCCGATAAATTGCTTTCACAAGGCGAAGTCGAAGTAAATCTGGCGAAGGAGATGGAAGTGAAGTTCAAGGAAATGCTGCAGAGAAGTCTCGATACAGCAAAGCAGGTAAAGCAAAAAAAGGTTACTACATATCTGGAAGGAAGCTGGAAAGGATTGCGTCTGGCGAGTCCAAAAGATTTTTTAACTAGTCCGCCTACGGGAGTGGATAAGAAAATACTGACTGAGATCGGAAAAAAGATATCCGCTCTTCCTTCTGACAAAAAATTCTTCAGCAAAACTGTCCGGCTTTTTGAAGAGAGAAAGAAAATGGTTGAAGCAGGAAAGTTTGACTGGGCGATGGGTGAATTGCTCGCTTATGGAACTCTGGCGAAGGAAGGTTATCCGGTAAGAGTGAGCGGACAGGATGTTGAACGAGGTACATTTTCTCATCGTCATGCTGTTCTTCGCGTCGAAGATTCGGAAGAGCAATATGTACCGCTGAACAATATCGGCGATAAGCAGGCTCCGTTCAGAATTTATAATTCGTTGTTATCGGAATATGCCGTACTCGGATTTGATTATGGATATGCATTGGCTTCACCGAATTCACTTGTTATATGGGAGGCGCAATTCGGCGACTTTAATAATGGTGCGCAGATAATTATTGATCAGTATATAAGCAGCGCGGAGGATAAGTGGAATCGCATGAATGGAATTGTTCTGTTGTTGCCGCATGGTTATGAGGGTCAGGGAGCGGAGCATTCGAGCGGAAGAATGGAGCGATTCCTGAATCTATGTGCTGAGGATAATATGCAGGTTGTAAATTGCACAACACCGGCAAACTTTTTTCATGTATTGCGTCGTCAATTACATCGTGAATTTCGAAAACCTCTGGTTGTGTTTACACCAAAGAGTTTGCTTCGTCATCCGCGTTGCATTTCATCGATTGAGGAATTTGGAAATAATTCTTTTCAGGAAGTTTTTGATGATACGAATGCGGATCCGGGCAAAATCAATCGCGTGCTGATGTGCAGTGGCAAGATTTATTATGAGTTGCTTGAAAGAAAAGAAAAAAATCAGTTGAATAATATTGCAATCGTACGACTGGAGCAATTTTATCCATTGCCGGTTGAGCAGTTAAAAAAATTGCAAAAGCGATATTCTAAAGCAGAATGGGTCTGGGTTCAGGAAGAGCCTGTAAACATGGGAGCCTGGGGATATTTGTTACGGGTGTTAAACGGTATTATTCCGATTCGTTCAATTACCCGTCCGGAAAGTGCAAGCCCGGCAACGGGAAGTCATAAAGCGCATGAAAGAGAGCAGGAGGAGTTGATAGTCTTGAGTCTTAAGTCTTGAGAAGTTAATCGGGTAAGTTATCAAGAAGTATTTTAAGTAAAGATTATTTGTAAAAAGACAATCAATCAAATTAGCAAAAGGGATTTTAAAAATAATAATCTTGATGTTTTGACATCTTCTTTCTCATGACTCCCCTAAGGGGCAGGCAGGATTCAAGACTCAACACTAACAACTAACAGCTATGCAAGAAATGAAAGTGCCCAGTCCGGGCGAGTCAATCACAGAAGTTCAGATATCACGCTGGATAAAGAAAGATGGCGATTATGTTGAGAAGGATGAGGAGATTTGTGAAATCGACTCTGATAAAGCAACACTTACCCTTTCGGCCGAGGCATCCGGTGTGTTAAAGATTTTGGTGAAAGAGGGAGAAACAATTGCAGTAGGAACGGTCGTTTGTACAATTGATACGGATGCAAAAGCACCCGTAAAAAAGGAGGAAAAAAATGAAAAAAATAAAAGCGAAAAACCTGTTGCAGCAGTTGCTGAGAAAACTGTTGAAGTTAAGAAGGAAAGGCAAGAAGAAAAATCCTATACGGAAGGGATCCCCTCAGTAGCAGCAGAAAAGATAATGCGTGAAAAGGGTTTAAGTGCATCGCAGGTTATTCCGACAGGAAAAGGAGGAAGAATAACAAAAGGAGATGTGCTGAATGGAATTATTCCAACGAATGTTTCAAAACCGGGTGAGCGAACGGAGCGTCGTGAGAAAATGACGATGTTACGAAAACGTGTTGCCGAAAGACTGGTTTCAGTGAAACAGGAGACGGCCATGCTTACAACCTTTAACGAAGTTGACATGAGCGCGATTATGAAAATCCGCAGTCAGTATAAAGATAAATTCAAGGAGAAATACGGAGTCGGATTAGGCTTCATGTCGTTTTTTACAAAGTCAGTTTGTGAGGCGTTGAAGAGTTTCCCTGCGGTGAATGCGCAGATTGACGGAGATGAAATTGTATATCACGATTATTGCGATATCGGAATTGCTGTAAGTGCTCCAAAAGGATTAATGGTGCCGGTGATTCGAAATGCAGAGTCGTTGTCGATGGATCAGATTGAGCAGCGGATTGTAGATCTGGCGGCAAAAGCACGTGACAGCAAGTTGTCTATTGAAGAAATGACAGGCGGTACGTTTACCATTACAAATGGCGGTGTATTCGGTTCAATGCTTTCAACTCCGATTATTAATCCGCCACAAAGCGCAATTTTAGGAATGCATAATATCGTTGAGCGTCCGGTTGCCATAAATGGCAAAGTTGAAATCAGACCGGTCATGTATGTTGCTCTTTCGTATGATCACAGAATTATTGATGGAAGAGAATCGGTCAGCTTCCTTGTTAAAGTAAAGCAAATGCTTGAAGAGCCGGCACGAATGCTGACGGGTGGGGAGGATCTAAATGCGCGACTGCTTGGAATTTGATAATCCAGATTCCAGATTCAATGTTGCGAAATATTTGTTCTGTGCATGTCGAACCAATAATTATCTAATTAATAATAACTAATTAGCATTCATTGCATTTTATTCGGTTGTGCGAGAAGAAG
>CAZAON010000134.1:0-1565 GCA_964486655.1 uncultured Flavobacteriales bacterium | reverse complement strand
AGTCCGGAAAAAAGATCTGCTACCTGGATTAGGGTGTCTTCATGGGATTTGCCTTCCTTGAAAGAGCTTATATAGTAATGCGAATCTGAATAAAATTTTCCGAACATTGTTTCCATATATACTTTCCTGCGCCCGGTGTTTGAAAGACAATCATGTATAGTCTGCCAATCTATACCGCTTCTGCTATCAGGTGTGATGTGCCAGTAAGCACCCATTTCTCTCTTTTTCATGGAACCGCCAAGTAAGTGAAAATACATCCGCTCAAAATTCATGGTATCGTTACGGCCTTGAATATTATGTCTTGAATCTTGAGTATCCCATACTACGGTATCAACCCTAAAGTTGTAAATGCCTATGTTTTTAAGAATAAATTGGATCATTTTTTCTGCACAAAAGTAGTATTTTGCACCATTGAGTTTTTTCCATTTAAATTCTGAAACACACGAACTATCGAGAACTTTTCTTAATTCAACTTGTATTTCTTCATGATAGCTATATGGTAATGAAAAAGCAGCAATGCCTCGGTACCTTGAGTCAATTACATAACTCTCGTCTGAAAATACACAGTATTCGGATCGGTCGGCCATTTAATATCATTGTTAAACTATTTAACTGTGCTTTCTATTTAACGGAGGAATTTCAAGATGATCATAAAAATATTTATTAAGTAGCTGCGACTCAGCGATTTCAGGTTTTGGGTGTGCTGAAAAATAAATTTTGATAGGGCCATAAGTCTTAATTATGTGTTCATATCTTAGCCAATTTTCATTTGATCCTTCGACCGCAGCATATTGTTTGTGACGTTGTTTGAGAGTTTGGTTTGTTTTTCCGATGTAGATTATCTCGCTGGCACCTTTGAGTCTACAGATTTCTTTACTGGTCGCCCAGCAGTAAACAATATTTTGAATATTTACGGCTGGATCGTTGGAGAATACTTCTGAAAATTGATTAACAAATTCGGCTGAGTTCGTCGCGTTTAGTTCTCCCTGCAATGGCCTGAAAGACAGATCATTCATCCTTAATAGATCATTTATTGTCATAGTTTTAAGTGTTTTTCATTTTAAGTCAGGATAGCCAGTCGGTGTTTAATAAATTCCGCGACAAGCGGTTCATTTTGAACTAATTTCTCAATTTCCTCCCAAAATAATACGACCACCGGGATTTCCGGTCTGCTGTTACGAAGCAGGTCCACATTACCCTCTTTATCATCTGAGCGGCTCCATTTCACATTTGAAACAAGAAGAATCTGAAGTGGCATTTTGTTTCCTGAAGCTTCTTTCATCAGCAAATTCTGTACGCGTGTGATGCGCCTCTGGACTGACAGAATATCTTTTTCGAAAGACCAATTGCTAAGAAATTTCACTTCAATCGAATAAAAATAACCTTTCATCCAAATGACGATGTCTGACATTTCACCATGATCCGGTTTCTTGTCCCATTGAGTCGGGTGAAAATCAAAGGTTACCTGGATTTGATCTAAAAATGCCTCTCGCGAATTTTGCACTAACGACAATGCGCCCAAAGATTCATATTCTTTACGGCCACATGAGTTAAGTAATAATTCA
>CAZAON010000133.1:0-18246 GCA_964486655.1 uncultured Flavobacteriales bacterium | reverse complement strand
TGCGCCATATATCGGAAAACCATCATAAGCAAAACCAAGTAATGGTGAATGTTGCATGCTGTCTAAAACATACAATCCGTCTGCCGTATATAAATCGCAAACATTTGAAATCACAGTCAGATCAAGATTAAAAGCGCTCGGATTCTGATGATGATGATAATTACCCATTGCCGGATGTCCTTTTGAGCAATCAAATCCCATCTTCTCCGCTACCACTGCATCTCTGTTCCATACCTGATCACCCATTCCGCCAATTGGTCCGCCGGCTAACGAATTAGTCGAATTCTTCCACGATACGCCATCACGATAATCAAACAATGCTACTCCATTGATGAAGACGCCTATATTCCCTCCATTTGTATTTGTTGGCGTGCCTGTATTCTGAACCGGGGTCAGTGGAAATTTAAAAATGGCATTCTGATCCTGCGCGATGGAAGGATTGCCATCTAAGAACGGACCGGTAATATATGTGGGAATTCCATTCGTACTTACATAAGCCCAGTTTGCAGAATATTGTACGGTCTGAACATTTGCCAGCACATTATCCTGAATCGGAGTTGAGTTGCCGGCAACATAATGTCTGCCCATAATGGTATTATTCTGTAGCCATGATAGAATAGCCGGATTCGTTTGTGAGTAAACAAAGGCCATTTGTAAAAACAGAATTACTGATAGAATAGATCGCTTAATCATTTTTTAGAGTTTATATTAATTTTAAGAGAGTCTTTACTTATTTATCGCTTCACGCGGATATTGAAATGCCGGATTGAATACAAATTCCTTGTCAGATAACGTCAACAGGAAACTTATTAAATCCACTTTTTCATTTGGTGTTAGTGTCATTTTATTTTTCAGGACAGGATCAAGTGTCTTCGAGTCAACGATTCCACTCGTGTAATGATTGATTACCTCCGACAGTTTTTTAAATCTGCCATCATGCATGTACGGATATGAATATTCAATATTTCGCAACGTAGGAATTTTGAATTTCAATGAATCATTCGAACTCTGTGTGATTTTCATCCGCCCAATGTCTTTCAGATTACTGTCCGGTTGCAGACCGTTGTTCGAACATTCTCCTGTTGTAAACAAGGGTTCTTTATGGCACGATGAACAATTTGTTTGAAATAATTTATAACCATTTGCTTCCTGTGCCGAAAATTCGACTTCATGCCTCATTACTTTATCGTATTTTGAATTGTCACTCACTAATGTCAACATGAACTGAGCAATTGCTTTCAACGTCCTTTCGCCCGTTGCAACTGAATCACCATATGCTGAAGTGAATAGTTCGCGATACATTTTTGAACCGTTCAATTTTTCAACCACCGTATTAATTGAACTGCCCATTTCCGCGGGATGTGAAATCGGTGCCAGTGATTGCATGTCAAGGTTGTTGATGGCAGCATCCCACATAAAGGTTTTCTGCCAGGCGAGATTGATCAGTGCAGGTGAATTTCTTGTTCCAATGCTGTCATTTATTCCATGACTGAGCGAATGATCAATATGTGTGAAAGATGAAAAAGGAGAGTGACAGCTTGCGCAGGAAATAATATTGTTTTCCGAAAGAATCGGATCATAAAATAATACTCGTCCCAATTTGATTTTTTCATTCGAAAGCGGATTCTTTTTTAAATCATACACCGGCTCAGGCCAGTTTGCAGGAACATGAAATAATTCATCATTCGCTGCGAAAGCAAGAAATGCAAAACTCAGTATGATGAAAATCTTTTTCATTGCTGCTTCCTTTTAAAGCACCTTGCCGCTATTGTTGAAAATTCCAGGGCTAATTTACCAGGCGACATAATACGGGGATGTGAAGAAAAATCCAATGCGGAAATAAATCCGGCTATATCAACTTCGATATCCAATTTATCCGGATTCTTTATTTCAATCGTAATCACACGAAGAGAATTGTCAGGAAAGGAATATCCTCCCAGATGATATTGAAATTCATGGTTCGGGGTGCTGCAATTCGAAGCTATTCCCTCAAGTTTAAAATTCACATATCCGCTTTGCCAGGTCCAGTACATGCCTTTGGTCGGATCAAGATCTCCTCCCAAAACTCCCGACATGTTTGTAGTGCTGTCGATCCCAAGATTGAACTTTACCTTGTTGAATTTAAGATTATCGGGCAGATTCATTGTTATTTTCATATCGCCGGAAGCCGAACAGTCAATTAAATGATAGCTGTTCTCTTCACTGTAGATAATGTTTTCATCCTGCATAAACTTAACGGAGGAAATGTAAAACTTTAAAACATCGAATCTGATACTGTCACCTCCTGAGAGTTGATAGAATTTCTCATTTAGCGATATTGTATGGTGATTGAAAACGGGAATAAAATTTAATGAAAACGGCTTTTCGCCGAATGTACTTTTGGCGATAGACAAAAAAACTATTATGAAGAATAAATTTTTCATTGTTTCCCCGGTGGTCTGCGCATTGGTCTTGAAAATAATTCCGCGATTTCAGTTATCAGTTTATCAAAATCATCTTTTTGACCGGCATTGCAAAGTTTGCCGATGTCCATAAAATGCGCATAATGTATTTTCTCTATTTCAATCTGAATATTCCCTATTGCTGTTTCCAATGAGTCGTTTGAATTGGTATCACCGCTTGTAAGTGAACCATATAATCGGTTTTTCAATTGCATCATTTCGCCTTCTTTTTGACGAATTGATTTCCTGTGATCTTCAATCAGCTTGTCATAATCCTCCGTTTGCCTCTGATCAAAGTGAAGGCGTTCAATTATAATATCGCGCGGACCTTCATGAGCCGGGCGACGGGGAGGTGCAAGGAAGATAAATGCAATTAATGCTATGTTTGAAAGCAAAAGTACTATTGCAATAAATCCGATTAGTTTGCTCTTGTTCATTCGTATAAATTATTATCCGGCATTAAATGGAAAACCTGGGCGATATTTTTTTCATTTTTTATTGAGCGAACATGTATGATGGCAAATGTGTTCACTATTATTAGTAAAACAAATGCGGCAATGATTGTACGCGATGTTTGCGGGGATAGCCATTCGGATTTATTATTTCGAATTTTCGCTTCAATGGCAGTAAACATATAGAGCGGTGCATCCACTTTTTGAATGCTGCCAAGTTTTTCTAATTGATCGTTGATATTGTCCATTTATATCTGTTTAGACGATGTATTTTTATTGATCCTTCGCTTTCCTGATTTTATTTGCCAGTCCGGTTTTGGCCCGCTGAACCAGAGATTCGACTGCTTTCGGACTAATATTCATTATTTCAGCTATTTCCTTCTGACTCTTCTGTTCAATCTTGCTTAAGATTAAGGCCGTTTTCTGATTATCGGGCAGGGAATTGATTAGGCGAAAAAGGTTGCTTATTTCTTCTTTCTGCTCCAATAGCACTCCGGGGTGATCAAAGGTGTAGAGATCGTGCTTTATTTCTACCGAATCCTGATTAAAAAGGGAGGTAATTATTGCAAAGCGTTTTTTCCTTTTCTGTGTTTTAATAAAATCGAGACTCTTGTTGATGGTTATTCTGTATATCCAGGTTGATAGCTCCGATTTTCCTTCAAAATTTTTCAATGACTGATGTATGGCAACGAATGTATCCTGCGAAATTTCCTTCGCATCTTCTATGTTCTGGACATATTGCAAAGCTAGGTTATATACGAGCTTGCTATAAGTATTATATATTTCCTGAAAGGTCATTGAGATTGAAACAAATATACCCTTTGAAGGTTGAGCCACAAAGACACGAGTATACAAAGTTCACAAAGACTGTTTAGTTTTCATCGAATTCGACGAATTTTCAAATTAAGGTTGATAAAAATAATAGGTAAGTATTAATTTTTCTCTGCGTATCTCCGCGCTTTCCGCGTTTAATTTTTTTTAACTAGCGAAGGATTCCCCAACACCCATCGTCTAATACAATCAAGAACCCTATTTTATATGCGCTTATTACTCTCACTAATATTATCTTTCCTTTTAGGTTCAGCTAAAAATTCCCCCGGCGCTGATGATTCGTCCTCGAAAATCATGGATGTTTTCGTTTCACCCGCACAGGAACTTATCGTCGTCCAGTGGAAAAACCTGAATACGGAAACCCTGGAATTAACACTTTGTAATCAGGAAGGGGTAAGTGTTCAGAAGACCATTCTCTATGTGGGCAACACCATCGCCTGGTTCGAAACACAAGCACTTTACCCCGGCGATTACACAATTAAAATTTCAAACGGAAAAGAAACAATCACACATAAAATCACACTTGCGAAATGAAGACTCTTAAACTTACAGTTCTCTACTCTTTCGTAAGCATTCTCTGCTCTGCTCAAACGAATCCCCCCATTACCAGATGGCTGCAAAACACAACAGTAATGGGCCGTCATTATGTATCGGGCAACTCCACACCGATTCAGGACAATGTTATCGCAAACGTTCATACTGTTCGATACTCATCATCGTGGGTTTATATTAATACGAATGGCATTCCGACCTATGTCACCGGTCCGTTCTTAGATGGCAATCCTTCACTTGCAACCTCACAAAATGCGATTTTCAAATTCCCGTTAAATCCTACGCAGAATACGGGTACACCAACTGCAACCAATGCGGGCAACATCGGCGTATTCATTAACGGCGTTGCATTGTTCGATTACCGCGATGGCGTTTCATGGAAATGTTCTACGAATTCTCTCGCAGGCGGTCCGCTCGGCGGAGCAGGAGACGGCGTATGGAACCGCGATGCAGTAGTTGCAGAGAGAGGCGGATTCGATTGTTCGAAAGGGCATCCTGCCATGGGTAATTACCATCATCATCAGAATCCTAGTGCTTTTAAACTGGATCTGAATGTAATATCAACGGTATGTAATCTGTATAATGCAGACGGATTGTATTCGATTGACAGCACACAACATTCTCCGCTTCTTGGTTTTGCCTATGACGGATTTCCGATTTACGGTGCATATGGTTATAAGAATACTGATGGCACCGGCGGTATCGTTCGTATGAAATCAAGTTATGAGAAACGGAATATTACCACTCGCACGACGTACGCAAACGGCACATCGGTTTCCTGCGGTCCGGCTGTGAGCACGACTTATCCGTTAGGATATTTCAGGGAAGATTATCAGTATGTCGCGCATGCAACTTCAGATTACTTAGACGATCACAATGGCCGCTTCTGTGTGACACCCGAATATCCAAATGGCATTTACTGTTATTTCACTACTGTCGATGCAAACTGGAATTCGGCTTATCCTTACATCGTCGGACCGACATTTTACGGAAATAAAACAGCGGCGAAAATTACCTCAATAACTGAGTCGGTAACAACTTTTCCACCGAATACAACACCATCAATTTACATTGCTGCTAGTGCAAGAGAAATATGTTCGGGAACGGTAGTGACGTTTACTTCGGCGATTTACAATGGAGGATTAGCTCCTTCGTATCAGTGGAAAAAGAACGGGGTAAATGTCGGTACGGGTAACGCCTATTCAAGTTCTTCACTGGTAAACGGAGATGTGATTACCTGTGTTTTGACAACAGCATCATCAGCAACTGTAACCTCGAATAGTATTACGATGATAGTTAACTGTCAGAACGCTGCTACCTTAAATTTAAATGCATTCATCGAGGGATTTTATTTGGGAAACCAGTTGATGAGACCGGTATTATTCAATAGCGGACTGAGCGCTAATTCGACGATTGCAGACAGTATCACTGTTGAATTGCATTCAGCCGTTTCGCCTTATGCTCTTATTGAATCGAAGAAGGGAGTATTGAATACGAATGGTTCATGCTCACTTGATTTTTCCTCTTCAAGAATTGCAAACAGTTATTACATAGTATTGAAACACCGGAATTCAATTGATACATGGAGCTCTGTACCTGTTTTGTTTTCGGCAACGACAGCGTATAATTTCACTTTGAATCAGTCGAGTGCTTATGGAAGTAATCTTGTTCGCACTCCAGACAATTTGTATTGGTCTGTCTTTAGCGGTGATATTTCAGATCCATCAACGGGCCTCGGTCATCAGGATCAACTCATCGAGTCTCAGGATTTCCTCGACATGGAAAATGCCGTTTCAAATATTCTAAGCGGATATGTTGTGCAGGATTTAACAGGCGACGGTGTCGTTGAATCGGAAGATTTTTTGATTGTGGAGAATAACGTGAGGGCGATTGTGTTTGGTATGAGGCCGTAATTTTTTTTATGAAGGTTGGAGAAAGTTTATGGGCAATTTGAATAAAATGTGTTACCCTGATTACTAACTTTATGACTGAGCGGAGCCGAAGTCTTTTTGCGCAATTAAGCCTCGGTCCCCGAACGGAGTCGAGGGGAATGTAAGTAAGTACCCAGACCTGGAATCAATATCCATTTACATTTTTAAGCTTCAGACATTCTTTTGAAATTTTGATGTTAGTGTCAAATGAATTTGATGCGTAAAATCATTTAATCGTAAACATATTCGAAAAACCCAAATCTTAATTTTCCTTCAACCTTCATAGAAAAAAATGCAATCTGCAATCCTCAACCTTATTATTTTTGATGGATTATATTGTCCAAAGTCAGTGTCCGGAAAAGATGAAGCGGTACGAACCGGATATATCGCTTAGATTTGAATTTATTAAATCGTGCAATAAAGCGCTGAATGGTAGATTTTGATATCCGAACAAACGATTGAAGATTGTTGATTTTTGAAGACTACGATTACTCACTCAACAAAGCCTGCTCCCTATGATAATTATAAAGCGACTCCAGAATTCTCCGTCCATCGGTATTTCCCAAAAGCGGATCAGCCGCTCTTTCGGGATGCGGCATTAATCCGAATACGTTTTTCGTTTCGTTGCAGATTCCGGCAATGTTATCTGTCGTTCCGTTCGGATTCGCTTCGGGTTTAATATTGCCCTGCTCATCGCAGTAGCGAAAAAGAATTTGTCCGTTGTCATTCAGTTTTTTCATCGTCGCCGCATCAGCGTAATAATTTCCTTCACCGTGAGCAATCGGAATTTTCAGCGGCTGTCCTTTCGGTACTCCTGCTGTAATTGCAGTATCATTATTTTCGGCGCGAATAAATGTATTGCGGCAGACAAACTGGTGATGCACGTTGTGCAATAACGCGCCCGGTAATAGTCCGGCCTCGCATAATACCTGGAAACCATTGCAGATCCCAAGAACCATTCCGCCCATTTCAGCAAACTCCGTTATCGATTTCATGATCGGTGAAAAACGCGCAATCGCACCCGATCTCAAATAGTCGCCATATGAAAATCCGCCCGGCAGAATGATCAAATCACACCCCTGCAAATCCGTATCCTTATGCCATAACCGTACAACCTGCTTCCTCAGCAGGGTATGAATTGCATAAAAAGTATCCTCATCACAATTGGATCCCGGAAAAATTACGACGCCTGTTTTCATGAGTCAAAAGTACCGAAAAAAGAGTAAATAGGATACTGTGAATGAAGAGTATTATAAGCCTAAAATACTGAAAGTTGGAAATTGTTTGACTGAGCGGAGCCGAGGGGCCCGGCATTTCTAACTACTGCAAAACAATCCTCCTGTTTCCAACGCCCTTCTCATTTTTCATCGTCAGACTGTAAACTCCTTTTGCAAATGAACTGAGATCTATGAAATTATCATTACCGGTTACAGTACTGTTGTAAACAACCTGTCCCGATAAATCAGACACAATCAACCGAACCTTTTCTCCGGCCGGTAATTCAATTCGGATAATTCCGGTAGTCGGATTCGGATAAACACTCACTCCGCTAAATTGATTTTCCGGAACACCGATCGAAAAGTCAACCTGTATGCAATCGGTGCCCGAACAACTGTTCGCATCTGTTACAGTTACGCAATATGTACCCGTTGAATTAACAGTAATTCCCTGCGTTGTAGAATTTTCAGACCACAGGTATGAGTTGAATCCCGGACCTGCATCTATATAAAAAGTTCCTGAAACAATATTCGTGTCATTGCCCAGATAAATTAATGGCAGCGGATTGATAATTGCGTTTACGGGTATGCGGTTACTCGGACAAGTTCCGTTAAATGCCTCTACATAATAAGTTGTCGAAGAAGAAATAAATGGAGTGGTGAAATTACTTCCGCTACCAAGTTGATTTCCTCCCACTGTTACATTATACCAGTTCAGCGTACCTGATGCTGATGCTGTCAACGTTAGTGTTCCGGGGCCGCATCGTTCAACATCTCCGGCAACAACAGGATCAGCAGCAAGCGGGTTAATCGTGGCGATTGCCGCTACACGGTTGCTTACACAGCCATTGTTCGCCTGAGCATAAAAAGTAGTTGTTGTAGAAATTACAGGAGTAATAAGGATATTTGAATTGCCTACTAAATTTCCTCCGCTGGGCGCATCATACCACTCCACAGGATCAGAGGATGTTGCATTTAAAATAACCGCACCTGTTCCGCAGCGACTTCCATTTGTTGTTACCGGATCAGCCGCCAAGCTGCTGATGGTTGCAACTACGGGAAAACGCGCAGTAGTACAGTTTGCATTACTTGCTTCAATATAGTATGTAGTGGTTGAATTTAACAAAGGCGTTGTATAGGATAATCCTGTTGTGAAAGGCGATCCTCCCGAAGCTGTTGTATACCAACTCACGTTATCATTCGAAGTAACATTAATAGTCACAACTCCGGGACCGCAATGGTAACCTCCCGATGATACGGGATTAGCAGGCATAGGATTTACAGTTGCAGTAACAGGAAGTCTTGTACTCGGACAATTCAGTTCCGTTTGCGCGTAATAGGTAGTAGTACTCGTAAGCGGCGGAGTCGTATAACTCGGTCCGCTTGCAATTGAAACACCTCCGTTTGGTACATTAAACCAATAAACGGTTCCGCTGCTACTCGCCGTTAGCGTTGTGGTTCCGTTTCCACATCGTTGATCGCCGGTTAAAGTTGGTGGTGCCTGGAATGGAGGGATAGTAACAGTTACGGTTATGATATTTCGTTTTGGACAAACGTCATTGTCGTTATTCGTAAAGCAGGTAAATGTATATGTTCCGCCTGCAGCCGTATTCAGGTTTCCGATGGTGACTGTATCGGCGGAAGCACTGAATGTCTGAGTAAAAGTCTGGTTCGCGGAGCCCGTTACCTGAACAGTACAGGGAATATTCGGAATTGATGCATTACTGAAATTGCGCATCTTCAACATGACCGGAGTATTGGCCGAACCGCATGTTGCCGGGGTTGGAGAAACCAGACTAAAAATGGATGTGTAAACTAATTTATTTGACACAATTCCGTTATCGTCGGTTTTGACAACATAGGCTTCTTCGTAATTGTATCCGTAACTTCCCGTATGTCCTGCAATAATATATCCGCCATCCGAAGTTTCTTCGGCACTATAGCCATGATCGTGATTGTCGCCTCCGAAAGCTCTTTGCCAGATTAAAGATCCGCTGCTGCTTATTTTCGCAAGCCACATGTTCGGTTCCAAAGCACCGATACTTGACGTTGTGCCGCTTGCAATAAAATCACCACTTGTTGTCATTTCGACACGGTGAAAATCATCAGGAAGCGAATCACCGTATGCAAATGCCCATTGAACATTTCCGGCCGTATCTGTTCTGACCAGATAACCATCATCACCATGTAAAGTGTCGTATGTACTTCCGGCAAGAATGAATCCGTCAGGTGTCAGTGCAACATAGTCGATGTTGTCAGTATAGATTGAGCCGAATCTTTTAGACCAGATTGTATTTCCCGAACTATCCGTACGAACCAGATACTGATCAAGTCCGTTTGTTCCATTACTGCTTTGTCCGCCTATAATATATCCATTGTCGGCTAATTGTTTAACACCATTTGCATCATCATATGATCCTGGACCGCCACCATATCTTTTACTCCATAAAGAATCACCCGAACTACTTAACCGGAACATAAAAGCATCGTAGTAAGTTGCCGGCGGCGATGTTGTATAACCAACAACCGTGTAGTTTCCGTCAGATGTCTGGATAATATCCTGACCTCTGTCACGTAAATTTCCTCCCCAGGTTCTTGTCCATTGTAAAACACCGGAAGAATTTATTTTCTGAATGAGTACATCATCGGAGTTTGCAATTCCTGTCGAATATCCGCAGAAAACAAATCCTCCGTCACTCGTAGGAAGTACTTTGTAAAACAGATCCTTCTTATTTGGTCCGCTGTTGTACTTGTAAGTCCAGATGGTGTCACCCATTGTGTTCAGCCTTACCGCATATGCATCAGAGTCATTAACGGTTGAGTCGGCAGTATAGCCTGCACATATATAACCACCGGCCGGAACTTCCCTTACACTGCGAAAGACATCAGTGCTTCTTGCGCTGAATAATTTTTCCCAGGTCGCTGAATTTGATTGCAGCGATACGAGTATTAAAATCAATAGAGTATAGAGAGCTCTCATTTGTAGAAATTATTTTTTTAAAAAATAAGACCTGCTCCCTCTATAAGGGAGCAGGTCTGAAATAAAATACTTTTTACTGAATAATTATCGCACGGGTAGTATTTCCGTTTTCAGAATTAAATCTGATGAAATACATTCCTTTCGCGTATGACGATAAATCATATTCCTTGTTGAACATTGAATTATCCTTGTGGTTATCTGTTATCAAAACTCTTCCGATAACGTCAGTGATCTGCAATTTAAAACGGAAAGTATTGTTGTTTAAAACAACATGGAACTTGCCGCTGGATGGATTTGGGTAAATATCTATTGCTTCACTGAATGTTGTCTTTGCAATTCCCGGCTGTATGACATTCACAACAATTGTATCTGATCCTGTGCATCCGTTACCATTG
This sequence comes from uncultured Flavobacteriales bacterium, assembly GCA_964486655.1. Taxonomy (GTDB): domain Bacteria; phylum Bacteroidota; class Bacteroidia; order AKYH767-A; family 2013-40CM-41-45; genus JADKIH01. The sequence goes on along the minus strand of CAZAON010000133.1, from coordinate 7,447 downwards.
ACAACGCTGACATAATACGTTCCATCAACGGATACATTGATTGTTTGTGTCGTTGCTCCGGTACTCCATGAATAACTTGTATAACCCGGCCCCGGATCAAGAGTAATAACCTGTCCCTGGTTTATCGCAATTACTGCAGGTCCGATATTGATGTTCGGGTTACTGTTAACTGTTGCGGTAACCGCCATTCTGTTGCTTGAACAAGTACCATCATTTGCTTCAACGTAATAAGTTGTTGTTGTTGTAAAGTTGCTCGTATAAGTTCCGCCAGTTGTTACCACTGTACCACCTGTGGAAGCAGTATACCATGTCATTGAATTTGACGCAGTAGCTGTTAAAGTCATGCTGCCCGGTCCGCAATTACTGTCACCCGTAACAACCGGACTTGCCGGCAATGGGTTAATTGTTGCAACAGCGGGAGTCGCCGCACTTAAGCAACCGGTTACTCCGGCAACTGCATAATATGTAGTTGTTGAACTAATAGACGGAGTTTGTAAAGTTGAACCTGTACCAACAACATTTCCGCCCGAAGGCGCATCATACCATGTTATCGGATCAGGAGAACTTGCAATTAATGTAACGCTGCCTGTTCCGCATCTTGAACTGTCTGTTGTGGCCGGAGCGATTGCACCGTTGCTGACTGTAGCGGTAACCGGAACACGTGTGCTTGGACAGGCAAGGCTTGCCTGCGCATAATATGTTGTAGTAACAGAGATTGACGGAGTGGTAAAGCTTGTTCCGTTTGCAAGCGGACTGCCACCGGAGGAAGCGCTGTACCAGTAAATCGTATCAGAAGAAGTAGCATTAAGTGTCACTGTTCCCGTTCCGCATCTTGCCGCGCCCGTTGCTGAAGGAGGCGTTGTAACATTAATGGTTGCCACAACAGCCGTACGCGAACTGTTACAACTTCCATTGGTTGCCTGAGCGTAATATGTTGTTGTGTTATTAATTGAAGGTGTTGTGTAAGTTGAACCAAATCCAATTTGTGTTCCCCCTGTCGGAGAATTCCACCATGTAATTGAATTCAGTGACTGTGCAGATATTACCACTGTTCCCGCACCGCAACGTGAACCATTTGTTGCAACTGGAGGATCTGTAACGATAACATTCGCTACAACCGGTACACGGATACTTGAACAAGTATTTCCGGTTTCAACATAATATGTGGTCGGGCCCGACAATACCGGAGTAGTGTATGAGTTGTTAGTCGAAATAACCGATCCGCCGGTCGGAACAGTATACCATCTAACCGGATCAGGTGAACTAGCAGATAACGTAACGGAAGCCGGTCCGCATGCTGTCGCGCCTGTTACTGTTGGCGGATTAGCTGCATCAATAATTGCATCTACAGCTACGGCAGAACTTGGACAAGCTGTTCCTGCTACTGCATAATAAGTAGTTGTCGAATTCAGGTGAGGAGTTATAAACTGATTTCCCGTTGCTATTAGCACACCGTTTGAAGCGGCAGAATACCATGATATGGGATCAGCAGCTGTTGCATTGAGTGTTACATTGCCGGGACCACAATTTGTAACATCGTTTGCAGTCGGCGGACTTGATTGGTTATTGATGATCGCATCAACGGCAGTACGGTTAGCGCAACCAAGACTTTGTAAGTAATATGTTGTTGTGGAAGAAAGGCTTGGTGTTGTGAAAGTATTGCCTGAATGGAGCAGATTTCCGCCTGTCGGACTGTCGTACCATGAAACACTTACATTAGAATTTGCGGTTAATGTTACAGAGCCATTACCGCAACGTGATCTGTCCAGGGCCGTTGTTGAACCATTGGTAATAACTCCCTGTACCGGTACCATGTTGCTCGCGCAACTTTGACTTGGAACAAATACGTACCAGTCGTAGAAATAATAATAAGTAGTCGCATTTGATGAACTGCTGCCGAAAATCTCTAAAGTTTGGGAGACACTGTACGGATAAACGGCGCCGGAACTGTTTCGGAATAATGGCTCACTGCTGTTTGTCAGATATAACTGCAAATCATTTTCTTTCGGAACATTGAAGTTCAGATATACCCGCATTCCGCCTAACGCAACAGGTAAATTAACGGTCTTTTGTTGTAAAACAGCTCCTGATGCATTTCGGAGTTGTATCGTTCTGTTTCCTGAAGTGGCAGGATATACTTTGACAGATACCAGAATAAAGTTGGCTCGTGAATCAAATTTCAGATAATTACCGGCGGAGGTTGAACCCGAGCCAACTGAATTGCTTGTGAGTCCCGTCATACTACCTTTCCCTTTCATGGACTGCACGTAATATGTAGTTGTTGAATTTAATGTTGGTGTGGTATACGTATTTCCGGTTGAAATTAAATTGGTACCGGCATTACTGTCATACCAGAACATGGAATCAGTAGCTGCCGATGCGGCAGTTGCATTCAGAGTAAGAGCAGCGTTTACACAACTTATTGCTGAAGTCGTAGTCGGATCCCCGACAGGAGGTATTACATCTAACTCCAAATATGCTGTATCATTTGAGTAAGAAATATCACCGCTTCTGTGAGTTGTATATGCCTTGATAGAATAATGACCGTCAACATTAAAGTCGAAAGTGTTACTCAGAGTAAAAGCGGCAGTTGTTCCTATTGCAAGCGAACCAATAAAAGTATCAGTCACTGTGGTCACCGTACTTCCATTGTCAATTTCCAGATTAATCAGGATGTTTGATTCGTTTGTCGCTCCGAAATTTTCCAGAGTGATTGAAAGAGGAGTGCCTATACTTCGGCAAATTATTGGAAGCGGTGATTCAATTGTTGACACGGAAATATCTCTGGTAATTCCTCCACCCGGTCCAAGTTTTACTAATGAAAAATTGTATGTGCTTTGCGCGTTTCGGAAATATCCAAACTCGGCAAACCCTGCATCAGAAGTTTCAATGGCTCTATATGCGTGATCGTGATGATCCGAACCATAGGTGCGTAAATCCCATTCAATAGTTCCACTTCCATCTGTTTTTACTAAAAAATAATTCGGGTCGGTCTTATTCGGAAAATTCGGAAAGCTTCTTGTGATACCGCCAATTATAAATCCACCGTCACTTGTATTTTCTACAGTCTTTCCGCCATCCTTTTTTGTTCCACCATAAACCTGATCCCATTGCATAACTCCCAATGAATCTGTTTTAATCATCCACACATCGGTATTTCCCAAACCATTTGGTAATGTATCAGCATCACCAACCAAAATGTATCCTCCATCCGGAGTAATTTGTGCATAGTGACATTCCTGAATATGAGGTTGTGCATATGTCTGATCCCATTGAAGATTACCCAATGAATCGGTTTTTGCCAGGTAGTAGTCTCCGTCCTGGCTACCATAACTATAAGTCTGTCCGCTAATAATAAAACCGCCATCAGAAGTTTGCTGAATGGAATTTCCGATTTCATAATCCTGTCCGCCAATATTCTTCTCCCATTGTTTTACTCCGCTTGCATTGAATTTAACCAGGTACATGTCATACCATCCATGTGTTCCTGTACCTGTATTAACACCGATTGCGGCATAACCTCCATCGGTAGTCGGAATAAATCCTTCAAACCATTGAATACCGCCCATTTGTAAAACAGTTTCCCAGATTGTAGTTCCTGTGCTGTTTGTTTTAACAATGATGGCATCGTCATCACCATTTCTGTTTGTAACCCCGCAAACAACAAATCCGCCGTTTACAGGTTTAACCATATTCGCAAAATCGAAAAAGGCTCCTCCGATTGATTTTGTCCACATAACATTTCCGAATTTATCGGTGCGAACAAGCCACATATCCGTTTGTCCATTGCTGTAAGTAGTGGTTCCGCCAACCAGGATAAATCCGCTATCGGGCATTTGTTCCATCCATCTGCCGTCTTCATTCATGGCCCCGCCGTATTCAGTACTGAAGGCGATCTGACCATTTGTTTGAAATTTTACAAAAAACAGTAGAATCAGGAGTAAGAGAGGTGTCTTTTTCATTGCAATTTTGGGAGATATTATATGTTACAAAAATAACTGAATCTTAGTCGAATGCATCTTTTTTATGTCAAAAAAATGACGGTTTTGGCCAACAGCACTTTTTCATAAGCCATAACCCTAATTCTGAATTTTGAAGCATCTGCTTTGATCATGCAATAACAAAAACATCATTGAACGTATCATGAACTTTTGGCGTTTTCAGCCCAAATAGTGGAATTATATAACAAAGCCTGATTATTACGTAAATTCTTCAAATTCCCCAAAACGCAAATGCCACAAAAAATCAGACAGGATTTATTTGTGGCAATCACGTTAAAGGGAATCAATTGATTCTTTCGAATTTATCCTCTAATTTTTAATGATCTTCAGTCTTTTTGTACTCTTCAGCCAGTTTTTTCTGAATTTCTGTGGGTACTGCAGCGTATTCATGAAATTTTCCCGAATAACTGCCCCTTCCCTGTGTAATCGAACGCAAGGATGTTGAATATTTATCCAGCTCTGACAGTGGTGTTTTTGCCTTAATTATCTGGTAGTGTCCGTTAGAGTCCATTCCGAGAATTATAGACCTGCGGGTTTGAAGGTCGGTAACAACATCACCCATCAGTTCTTCGGGTACACGAATTTCAATTTCATAAATCGGCTCTAAAATTTTCGGATCTGCCTGATGGAATGCTTCTTTGAATGCCATCATGCCTGCAATTTTAAATGATATATCATTCGAATCTACAGGATGCATTTTCCCATCATATACGATTACACGAACATCGCGTACATAACTTCCGGTGAGCGGACCTTCATGCATTTTTTCCATGATGCCTTTTTGTATCGAAGGAATAAATCGCTGATCAATTACTCCGCCCACGATACAATTGTAGAAGACGAGTTTTCCGCCCCATGGCAATTCCAGAACTTCTTTTTCGCGAATTGAATGTCCTTCCGGTTCAGGCATGCCGTCATGAAATGGTTCAATCTTCAGATACACTTCTCCGAATTGTCCCGCACCACCGCTCTGCTTCTTATGTTTATACGAAGCCATTGATTGTTTTTGAATGGTCTCGCGATACGGTATACGCGGTTTGATAAATTCAATTTCCATGTGATAAACCTTTTCGATTCTCCACTTGGTTACATTGAGATGCAAATCACCCTGTCCGGAAATAATAACCTGTCGCAACTCCCGCGAATATTCTATCATCAGGGTCGGATCTTCCTGGTGAATTTCGTTTAATACCGTACTCAGTTTTTCATCGTCGGTTTTATTCTTCGCAATAATTGCCGTCCTGATCCGCGCAGCAGGGAAATGAATCGGTTCAATCGAAATGTTTTTTCCGGCTGCACAGAGAGTATGATTTGTTTGTGTGTCTTTTAATTTTAATGTCGCTCCAATGTCACCAGCAGTAAGTTTGCTTACCGGATTTCTGTTTTTACCGTCCATGATAAACAGCTGATTCAAACGCTCTGTTTGTCCGGTTACTGAATTTACTAGATCATCACCCGCGTTAATTTCGCCCGACATAACTTTAAAGAAAGAAAGTTTTCCAAGGTGTGGTTCAATAAGAGTTTTGAAAATGAAAAGCACATGCGGGCCTTTCGGATCACAGGGAAGTTCGCCGCCTGATTCTAATTTTTCAGGGAACAATTCGCTGGCCGACGGACAAACATTATCTATGAAACTCATTATTCTTCCGCTTCCCATATCGCGTTTCGCGGATAAACAAAATACCGGATACACATCGTGATGCAGCATTCCCAGTTTAATTCCGCTCTTCAATTCGCTCTCATCCAATGATCCTTTTTCGAAAAACAATTCCATCAGCTTCTCATCATTCTCCGCGGCTTTTTCAACCAGTTCATTATGCATTCGATCCGCTTTCTCTTTTTCACTTGCGGGTATCGGATGTTTCTCCGGCTTGCCGCCGGTTTTAGGAAATTTATACATGACCATGTTCAGCAGATCGATGATTGAATCAAAATTATCACCCTGTTGAACCGGATATTGCATCACTGTAATAGCTTTGCCGAAGCGCCTTTTCGCTGCTTCAATTGTAGCATCGAAATCCGATTTGCTGTGATCTATATGATTCACTGCAAACAAAATCGGCTTTTGAAATTTCTCAACGTAATTCCAGATTAATTCTGTGCCGACTTCAACGCCGTTCTCTGCGTTAAGCAACATCACTGCAGTGTCGGCAACACGCAGTGAGCTTATTACTTCTCCGATAAAATCATCCAAACCCGGAGTGTCAATAATATTAATCTTATAATCTTTCCACTCTGTATGAGCCGCAGTAGCATAAACCGAACTCCCTCGTTCGTGTTCAATCTCATGAAAATCGGAAACAGTATTCTTCTCTTCAACTGTTCCCCTTCTGTTTATTAGTCCGGCCTCGAACAACATCGCTTCTGCTAATGTTGTCTTGCCGGATTTCGAGGCGCCCACGAGGACGACATTTTTAATGTGTTTATCATCGTATACTTTCATAACAAATATTTTTTGGGTTAATATTAAATGTTGTGACATAAAAATCACCTGATGAAAATCATCTGTTCAAAAAGCTATGCGTCAAGGAAAAGGCATAGGGCGAATTTTGTTACTTAAAATAACAGCTTTTGCGGGTCAAATCAAAGGGAAAAAGCAAATTGTTTTGGGTTTCGGGTTTCGGGTTTCGGGTTGCGCGACCCGTATTCCAAAAACCCTTATTTTGCAGCCATGTCAAACAAAAAAGGTAAGAACTCTTCTTTTAATATAGCCAAACGGCTCCAGCGGAAACTGGCTATTCAGCAGGGTTTTTATGATGGAAGGTTTAAGGAAAAGACGATTCCGGACAAAAAGAAGAAGGAAAGCAGGGAAAAGGCTCGCCGGAAATACAGGCCATCGGATCTTGATGAATAATGAAGAAGGAGACAAAAAAGACCGTTCAATTTACCACCGTTATCAAACAATTTGCCCGGATGGGAGAGAAGACAGGCTGGTCTTATATTGAGGTGTCGTCAAAACTAGCAACGGCGCTTTCCCCGGGAAATAAAAAATCGTTTCGGGTAAAAGGGTTTTTAGACAAGTATCCGATTAAAGGTGCCGCGCTTTTACCTATGGGCGAAGGGAATTTCATACTTCCTATAAATGCTTCGATGCGAAAAGGAACAAAGAAAGTCGCCGGCGCTTCTCTTCTTGTCAAACTTGAAATTGACAGGAAGGAAATAGAACTGAATAAAGAAATGATGGAATGCATCAAGGATGAGCCATTAGCATACGAGTACTTCATGCAATTAAGCAAATCGCATCAGAATTATTTTTCCAAATGGGTCGACAGCGCGAAAACGGTTGATACAAAAGCAAAAAGAATTGCAAGGGTTCTGAACGCATTGGTTTTGAAAATGAATTATGCGGAAATGCTCAGAGCAGGAAAATAAATAAGCAAAATATTATGGCATTACTTGACAAACATCTTTATCTGAAGAAATCAACTTTGCCCGGTGCAGGTAAA
>CAZAON010000132.1:0-9549 GCA_964486655.1 uncultured Flavobacteriales bacterium | reverse complement strand
TATCGCGTTTGTTAAACCTGCGCGGTCGATGAAACAGAAAAAACAGATCGTTGTTATCCCTGTGATATTTTTTATTCAGCGCTTCGATCTTTTGCTGAAGGAGTTGAAGAAGCGGCTGATCTTCAGGCAATGATTCAACTTTTGCATCATTAAAATCAGTGAGCAATGCGAAATGCAGATTCTCATCACGATTGGCAAGAAACCTGACCTCCAGTGCTTCAGTCAGTTCTTCAGCATCTGATTCGCTGCCAAGCATGGAAGGCACGACAACTAACGTTTTGGAACTTGCGGTAATGCCTTTCGAATAATCAAGTCGTGGAAGTAAACGCGGACTTGCTAAAAGCGTTGAAATAAAATTTACAACCATTATTGCAAGTTGACTGGCACAGATAAGAGAAAGTATGGCGATTAAAACAAGAAGTTGCTTGCTTTGAGTTTCGGAATATGCATGAGCAACTAAAGGATAGCTGCCTGCTATGGTGATAAGTGCAATGGAACCGAGGTATAACAGCAATGGAACGCGGCCGAAAGAAAGCATCAACTCCCTGCCGATTGATTTTCGGAGCTTAATTCTTTTTCTTGTTTGTTTAATACCACTACCAACCAGATAATATCCGACATGAGCTTTTCGGTCATCATAGATATTTCTGATTTTACTTTCCTTTGCCAGCAAAATGACAACTCTGGCAATTTCCGACTCAGTCATTTTGCTTTTCAATGCGAGATGTTCAATAACATGTCTGTATCCATCACGCGATACGAAATCCATTTTCGCATAAACACCACCAATGTCTTCACGAAGAATTTGCTCAACGATGCTATGTGATTCGACAAATTCGCGCCAGTCCATGGCACTCAACAATCGAAGACTGCTGATGCTGTTGCTGATCGAAACCTGATCGGCAGCCTGCTTCTGATTTTCTTCGTTAATCAGATCGTTGCTGTTTAGTCCGCTCTCCGAAAGCCTTTGTTCAATCCAGTTTAATGGCAATGCCAGACTTGGTCCTTTACCCCTTAATTTCCTTGTCAGTTCCGAAACGAATGCGCTAACCAGGGGCGGACTAGATCTTGCCATGTCAGCGATCACCATTATCAGACTTTTGGGATCTTTTTCGGCCGTCTCCTGCATTTGTTCGGCCCAGTACTTTGCCAGATTTCTGTCTATTCTGTCGACGGCGGTTCGAACCGCGACACGACGGAGATTTTCGATCAGGGCGAGCCGCAACATGATCGGGATTGCCCACAGTTCACCAAGTTTCAGGTTACGAACGGTCTGATATGCTTTGATAAATCCGCTCAGGCTTTCCAGGTCAATTCTGCCATCGCTATGAGAAATAATCTGCAAGGCGATGTCATATACGCGTGCCTGACCGGCATTATTTCCGTTGATTAGCTGAGGAAGATTTTCGCTGTATTTTTTAGGAAGGTGCTTTTTTGCAGTACGAATTTGTTCTTCGATGAGGTAAAAGTTATCGAGCAGCCATTCACCCGCAGGAGTGACCCTGTGGTTTTCCTTAATTGTTTCAACTAACTGTTTATGAACTTCAATGAGTATTGCTTTGTTTTCATCAAGTCGTTTAAGTAAGGTGTTAGGAGACTTTACGGAAACCAGTTTATGAGATTTTGCCAGTGATTTGCCATACTCTTCAAGCCTGTCGGAACTGAATAATTCAGATCTCAGCGGTTCTTCACTGATAAACTTACGGCCGCTGCTTTGAAATGAAGATTTCATTCGCATTAATAACTCGTAGACAGAGTATGTTGGATTTTTCATGGATGATTTCTATCAGCCTTATTGAGAATATAAAAGGCCTAAATGACAAAAGGTAAAGATACTTCCAACAGGCTTTCATTTCCGTTTGAAAATCCTGTTTGTTCACAAAACACCGTGTATTTAAAATGGTTCTATCAGTAAATTTTTTTCAGGTATGCTGATAAAAAATTCGTATAACTTAACCATTTATCAACCTTTCAATTTTCATTTTTTCGCGGAATTTTCTTTGCAGGAAACGAAAGTGTTTTTATCTTCGCTATCTGGCAAAACCCTTATTTTCTGCCTGTTTCAGGATAGAAGGCAATTGGAGTTTTGGATGACAGATGAAAGTCTTAAAGTTTTGCTAATAGTAAAATTACCCTCGAATCTTTAATTAGCGAGTTATTTACCCACGTATAAGTTATCCTCTTTGATTTTCCGGAAAAAATTTGAGGAATTTTTCCGGAAAACATAGAATTAGAGGAAATACGACTTAAATAAAGTGAAATGCCATTTTTATGTGGTTTACCACATAGACTTAATATGACTTTCTGAAATACTATAGTACACACATATAACATGAACCTAAAAAAACTACAACTACTAAGTTTTACACTATTAATTCTTTCTTTTCCATTACAAAGTTTGGCCTTAAATGGTCAACCCGAGTTATGCGGTAATGGAGTTGACGATAACGCAAATGGTATTGTCGATGAAAACAATGCGTTAGACTTTGATGGCAATGGTGATCATATCATCGTAAATAATTCAGCTTCTTTAAATATTACGACTGCAATAACAATTGAGGGATGGGTATATCCAACCAATCTTGCAGGAAGTGATTCAAGAACTGTATTAATGAAGGGTGTTTATGGTTGGGGTCTTGCACTTGAAGGTGGTAATGGTCCGACAGAAGATGGCAAAATTGGTTTCTGGGATCAGGGCAATTGGGCATCTGTGCCAAAATCAACAGTACAAGTGCCGGAAAATGCATGGAGTCATATTGCAGCGGTGGTTAGAGACATGGGTAGTTACCTGATTATTGAATATTATATTAATGCTGTGAATGTCGGTACGGATACCACCTACGTTACATCAATTAACAACAATACTAATAATCTTGGAATTGGTATTCAGGCATTGAACCCCGGCCTGGGTAATACCTGGAGCGGAAAGATGGATGAACTTCGTGTTTGGAATACTGCGAGAACTCCATCACAAATAAGTACCGGTATGAATATCTTGATTACAACTGCGCCCGGATTAGTTGCTAATTACAGGTTTGATGATGGATTGGCAAACGGAGTTAATACCGGGCTTACATCTGTTGAAGATTTAAGCGGACAGAATAATACAGGAACAGCTACGAATTTTGCATTAACAGGAACAACTTCGAATTGGACGACCGGTCATATTACGACAAAATGGTTTCAGGATTCTGACGGAGATTCACGAGGCAATGCAGCTGTATTTATCTTCTCATGTTCACAACCGGGCGGTTATGTTCCAGACAGTTCAGATTGTTTAGACAGCAATCCGAATGTGTATCCCGGTCATGCCGAAATTTGTAACAATGGATTAGATGATAATTGTAATGGACAAACAGATGAGAACAACCCTCCTACTCCGACCATTGTTCCATCTGGAACAGTAACCATATGTGCCGGAGATTCAATTTTACTTTCTACTTCTAATCCGCAGGGAAATGCGATTCAGTTTAACGGCGCCGCTCAGGCTGCGACGGTTTCGACGGGATACCCGGCAACTGATAACCTTACTTACGAAGCCTGGATAAAACCGGCTGTATTAACTTCTTCCAACTATTATACAATTATTGACCACAGCAACTGGGTTACCGGTGCAATACATTATCAATTCAATGGAGCTGCTTTAATGTTTGCCGTTAACGGTGCAACTGATTTCTATTATACATATTCATTTACTCCGAACAATTGGTACCATGTTGCAGCAGTGTATTCTAAAACCAACAATTACATTAAGTTTTTTGTAAACGGCAATATGACTGACAGTATTCATTATGCAAGTTTGCCAACGACTGTTAATAATGCTCCTTTCAATGTAGGTTCATGGAATGCGGGAAGATTCTACAATGGAAAAATGGATGAGATTCGAATCTGGAATGTTGAACGAACAAATTCGCAAATACTATCTAATTTCAACAAAACTGTTCCTGTTAATGCACCCGGACTTGTCATTTATTACAAGTTTGACGAATCTACCGGATCAACGATGGTTAACTCGGTCAACCCGTTAAATAACGGAAACCTTGTCAATGGTCCGGCACGTGAAATTCCTTCCACTGCGCCTTTGTTGCCTAACACAATTTTATGGAATCCAAATGGAGTGACGTCCCCTTCTTTCTATGCAAGTGGTTCAGGAAGTTATACTGTTACTATTGGTGATATCTACGGTTGTACTGCTTCCAGTGCGGCAACTATTGTAAATGTGAATTTTCAAATCAGGTATTTCGCAGATACTGATGGAGACAATTACGGAGATGCTCAAAATGATACACTTTCGTGCGACCCCGTATCAGGTTATGTAACGGATAGTACTGACTGTAATGATAACGCCGCTAATATTCATCCTGAGGCAATAGATATCCCTGGAAATAGCATTGACGAAGATTGCAGCGGATCAGACGCACAGGTTGCCTCGGCGTTAAATTTTGACGGAGTGAATGATGTTGTTGTTGGTCCGGTCGAATTGATTCCTATTACAAGCGATTATACAGTTTCCGTTTGGGCCAAACAAAGTTCTTTTCAGTCCGGCGCTGTGAAAAACATAGTCTCCCAGGGAAGACATTTTTATATCGGACAGCTTTTTGATAACACAATCCGTGTAGGTGACCAGTGGTCAAATACAGGAGTAGCATGGCCAACTGATACCAACTGGCATCATTATGCTGTTGTCAGATCCAGTACGAATGCCTATTTATATCTGGATGGAACATTGGTTGCAACAGCCGGTTTCGCTTTACCGGATCCCGGCCCGGAACCCACTGCAGGAAATCCGACAGCATATTTTTACATCGGATCTCAATGGACAGGAAACTCCGAATTATTCGGTGGAAATGTGGATGAATTAAGAGTCTATGACAGACAGTTGACTGCGGCAGAAATATTCGATACGTATTCCTGCGAGGTTCAAAATACACCCCCGGGATTAGTCGCATACTATACATTCAATCAAAGTGTTGCCGGAGAATTTAATACTGATACAACATTATTTGACCATTCCGGCAATAACTACAGTATGACCCTTTCGAATTTCGCGCATAATGGCAACTCCTCGAACTGGGTGAATCCGGGTGCTGTTGTGAGCGGTACAAACTGTTCACTTTGCAATGCGACCAGATGGTATGAAGATTTCGATAACGACGGCTATGGTGATCTTTTAAGTGATTCTCTTTCATGCTATCAACCGATTGGCTTCGTAAATGACTCTACCGATTGTGATGACAACGATCCGGATGCATACCCGTCCGCTGCTGAAATTGTTGGTGACGGCATTGATCAGGATTGCAACGGAAGTGATTCTATGAATATTGAAATCATAGATTACATTTCAGTGCTTTGTGAAGGAAGCTCGGTTGATATTCAATATTTACCAAACGGCTTTTTTAATCCGGGAAATATTTTCACCATCCAACTCAGTGATTCTACGGGAGATTTCAGCTCACCTCAAAATATTGGTTCTGTAACCTCCATAACTAACGGACAGATTTCAGTAAGCGTACCATATCTTAATGGGTTTGGATACGGATATCGACTTCGCGTTGTCAGTTCCAATCCGCCGGTTATCGGTCAGGACAATGGATCAGATATTTTGATTTACCCTCATCCTGTTTATTCTGTAACCGGACTATATTACGGCGGTGGTGGAATTTCCGTCAGCTGTGTGGGTTCGAGTGACGCAGAAATTACAGTACATGGCACAGGTGGCGTTCCACCATATTTGTATCAGCTGGATAATATAAGTCAGACAGACAGTGTATTTACAGGATTATCCGTTTACGGATATTGGTTGAGGTTAAGTGATGTGAATGGTTGTATTTATGAGCAGGGAATTCCTATTCATAATCCCGATACTTTAAGCGGATCAGTTTCAGTTCTTGCCAATTCAGATTGCAATAACAGTGCGATCGGATCTCTAAGCGCGTCCGGAAGTGGTGGTACACCTCCGTATACCTATAGTATCGATGCCGGAATAAGCTACAGAACATTTGGAACATTCGATTCTTTAACTACGGGAAGCTATTCGGTTATTATTCGCGATACATACGGTTGTATTTTTAATGTCAATGAAAACATAACTACCGGACCGGGCATATTATGGTATGCAGATTACGACGGTGACAATTATGGAAATCTGGCATATGTTTATTACGGATGCTCACCGATATCCGGATACGTTGCAGACAGTACCGACTGCGATGATAGTTCGGCGACAGTACATCCATTTGCAGTTGAAATTCCGGGTAACTTTATCGATGAAGATTGTGATGGATTCGATGCACCTCCTGTCGTTTATATTCCTGACTCCGCTTTCAAACAACTTCTTTTGATAAATCCGAATATTAATACGAATAGCGATGCTGAAATCCAGGTATCGGAAGCGCTTGCATTTACCGGAACAATAAATGGTCCGGGATTTGGCATTGCTGATTTAACAGGTATCAGTTCTTTCCCGAATATCAATGTGTTAATTCTGAATCAGAATTCGATAAGTGGTAGTTTGGATCTTTCTTTTAACACTGCGCTGCAGTATATTGATCTTGGTGAAAACGCCATTTCATCTTTAACCCTGCCCGCTACCTCTACTCTTACGTATCTTGATGTTAACAATAATAATTTATTCAGTTTGGATATTACCAACAACCTTTCACTGGTTACGGTAAAATGCTGGTCAAATCAACTGACTTCATTAAATACATCAAATAACACTGCGTTGCAAACATTACAATGTTATGCGAACCCTATCAGTGCCTTGAATCTTGCAGATAATAGTTCGCTCACATTTCTCAATTGCGAAAACTGTAATTTATCAACGCTGGATGTAACTTCAAACACAAACCTGCAAACAATTACAATTAATTCAAATCAATTGACTTCTCTTGATGTTTCCAATAACCCTTCATTAGGTCTATTGCTTTGCGCAAATAATCAGTTAACTTCATTGGATGTGTCAGCAAATCCGAATTTATATTACCTGATGTGTCACATTAATCAGCTGACAAGTCTGAATGTTAAAAACGGAAACAACTCATCGTTCCAGTTTTTCATGGCGACAAATAATCCAAACCTCACTTGTGTTGATGTGGATAACGTAGCTTATTCGAATGCAAACTGGAGCAATGGATTACCTGCCGGAGCACATTTTAGTACAAATTGTAATTGCACTCCGTTGATTTGGTATAAGGATAACGATCTCGACGGATTTGGTAATATAGCAATTGACTCCCTTGATTGCCTTCAGCCTGTAGGTTATGTTTCTGATAGTACTGATTGTAATGACAATGATTTTAATAGTCATCCGGGTGCAATCGATATTTGCGAAAATGGCATCGATGAAAATTGTGATGGTCACGACGAAACAATTACAATACCTTTAATTGTTGCATCCGGTCCAACTGCTTTTTGTAGCGGGGATAGTGTAACACTGCAATTAACTTCATCTAACAATGCAATTTTCGTATCAGGACAATCTCAATGCCTGCAAGGAAACAATCCTGGTCTTCCAATGGGAAATTCTGCGCGAACGATCGAAGCATGGATCAATCCAAATTCAACACAAGGAACAATCTTCGAATGGGGTAACTCAAATAATAATAATAAATCAGGACTGCTATTAATTAATAACAGGGCTTATTTCTCAGGCCAGGTAAATGAACTACAGGGAAATATTATTGTTCCTTCAAATAGCTGGTCACATATCGCTGTCACATTCGATGGATCCATTATGAAGATTTATGTAAACGGAGTCCTGGATGTGTCCGCAAATAAAACACTTGCAACAGCATCTGATTTCTACCGGATTGGCGCGGGAATAATAGCACCTTCTTATGTTCCTTTCAATGGAGAAATCGACGAGATTCGTGTTTGGAATTATGCACGGTCACAATCAGAAATTCAATTCACATTGAATACCAGTGTTGCTATAAATAGTTCCGGATTAGTTGGATATTATAAACTAGACGAGGGTAATGGAATTTATTCCGGCAACTCGGCTTTGCCGGCTGATACAGCTACTTTACTCGGCGCATCCTGGGTTACACCTTCAACTGCTCCGATTGACAACAGCTCATATTCTGGCATTTCCTGGTCACCTAATGGAGAGTCGACATCATCGATCGTTGCAAATACGAGTGATTCTTATTCGGTATTTGTAACTACCTCCACAGGATGTTCGGCTTCCAGTGCAGTAACAATTGTAACAGTTGACCCGCCTATTACTATTACATCAAGCAGTTTAACAATTTGCCCCGGCGACACTGCTACATTTACTGCTTCCGGTGCAAGTGGATTTAGCTGGTCTCCATCAAACGGATTAAACCAGACAACAGGTTCTGTCGTTTATGCAAGTCCGGCAGTTGCCACAATTTATACAGCTACATCAACAGATGCCGGCAGTTGTTCGCTAAGCGTTCAATTAGACCTTCATCCTGTACCGACGGTTGTATCACCGGGTCCACTTGTATATTGCAACAGCACATTAACTGCACCTGTTCCATTAACGGGCACTCCATTAAATGTTACTTTCAATTACAGTGGTGGAAGCGCTATTGGCCTTCCGGATGCAAATGGTGTAAATCAGATTGCTTCTTATAATCCTATACCAGGAAGCGCCAATGTTACGATTACCCCTGTTGCAAATGGTTGTTTTGGAACACCTGTAGTAATTACTATAACAGTTTATCCTCCGTTTGTTAGTCAGATTAACGCTACAGATACTATTATTTGTTCAGGCAAACTGGTTACATTATCCGGACTCACCAATGGAAATAATGTAACTTATCAATGGTCAGCATCAGGCGGGGCGACTCCCGGACTTCCGGTAACAACAACATCATCTTCTATTGATGTTCACCCTTTGGCCGCTGTTGCAACAAACTATGAGTACACATTGACTTCCTGGAATACATCAACGGGTTGTGCCGCTATTGCTGTTAAAACAATTTATGTAAAACCTGCTGTTGTGGCAGACGCAACTGAAATTGGCGCCATGTTATGCCGGACAACTCCAAATACGATTAGTGTAACTGCATCAGGAGGAACACCTCCATATACAGGAACAGGACTCTTCACAGTCGGCGGAGGGGATTACTCATATAAGGTTAGTGATGCAGCAGGATGTTCTTCAAGTGATTCAATCAGTGTAACTGGAACATTAGAGTTCTCATTGCCATCATTAACTGAAATCTGTAATGAAAATCCGCCTGCACTTTCATTATCAGCTTCAGGCGGAAAAAAACCTTACATATTTACAGGTGACACAGTCAATGTAACAGCAGGTTTACACGCTTATACAGTAACTGACGCGAATGGATGTACGGCTTTTGCAAGTACAAATGTATCGCTCATTAATTGTATCATTCCTCCTACTCCACCAAATGATTCGGGAACGACAACAACGACTATCGGTATTGAATTGACTCAGATTTCAAGTCAGCCCGATTCTGTTACCGATTCAACAAGCACACATTATCAGATTAACCTTGGTCACATCCTGATTGAAATTTGCGCGAATATCGGCATGCGTGACAGTTTATACGC
>CAZAON010000131.1:0-16546 GCA_964486655.1 uncultured Flavobacteriales bacterium | reverse complement strand
GTAGTGGAAAGTGAGATGGAAAATTTGTATTTAGGATTACACTCCTTGATTATTTTGGCTACACTGGATGTCAGGTCTTTGTAAGGCGCAAAAAAGTGTTGCTTATTATCTTCACCCACATGTTTTGTCAGATATGCTTTTGAGCCTTCGGAGATAATAATCTGATGAAGCAAACTTTCGTTAACGTGATGTGTTTTTTTATCATCCACTACGGATGTTGCCAGGAGTCTGATTACTTCTTTGAGCCGAACAAACGGATCTTTAATATTATTCGTCTGATAATTTATTTTGTACTCCAGCCAGCTCCAATACCACGCTGCCAGATAAATCAGCAAACGATGTTTGTTCTCAAAGTAACGGTATATACTTGCTTCCGTTGTACCTATGTTAGCCGCCAATTTTTTAAAGGTAAATGCCTCCAAGCCATTTTTATAAATTAACAGAATACTGTGTTTAATAATTTTTTTTCCAAGTACGGAGTCTTCCGGGTTACGGAGAAAAAGAGACTCATTCATTTTAATCTTTAACTCAATTTCCATTTTTAGGGGTCTGTTAGAATTAATAAACGGCTTAAAGTTTTATGAAGATTTGATGATTGAGGCGTTAAAAGTAGTTAAAAGATTATAAAAACTAAAAAGATAGTAATACTATTGCAAAAGATATTAAAACTATTATTCATAAGAGTAGTAATACTTAGTAAAAAAGGAGATCAAAAATATGTTTAAAGAAATTAAGAATGATTTACCTGCGAGTATCGTAGTGTTCTTTGTGGCGGTGCCCTTATGCCTCGGAATTGCCCTTGCTTCGGGTGCACCTTTGTTTTCGGGTATAATTGCCGGAATAGTAGGGGGAGTGGTGGTTGGCGCTGCCAGCGGTTCCAAATTGGGAGTTAGTGGTCCGGCCGCCGGTCTTGCGGTCATCGTATTGTCCTCAATCGCTTCTCTAGGCGGATCCTGGGAGGCTTTTCTGGCGGCTGTCGTACTTGCAGGATTAATTCAGATAGTATTGGGTTTCGCGAAAGCCGGATTTATTGCCTACTTTTTTCCGACCTCTGTAATTAAGGGAATGCTGACCGGTATCGGTTTATTAATAATCCTCAAGCAGATTCCCCATGCTTTGGGTTGGGATAAAGATGCAATGGGTGATGATTCTTTTCTTCAGCTTGACGGAAAGAATACCATCTCTGAAATTATGGAAGCGTTGAATTACTTTACCCCGGGCGCTGTTTTAATTGCATTCATTTCTATCGCCATTTTAATATTGTGGGAAACTGTTCTGACAAAGAAGCATAGGATATTTCAATTATTACAAGGTCCAATTGTGGTCGTAATTTTGGGTATTGTTATGAATTATTTTTTCCGTACAGGGGTTCTGAATTTCAGTCTTTCCGAAGACCAGGTGGTTAGTTTGCCGGTTCCCGAAAACTTATCCGGATTTTTCAGTCAGTTTACCTTTCCTGATTTTTCTGTTTTATCTGATTTCGAAGTCTGGAAAATCGCAATCATTCTTGCAATTGTGGCAAGTATAGAAACTTTGTTAAGCGTTGAAGCAACCGATAAAATGGATCCCGATAAAGGTGTAACTCCGACCAATCGTGAATTGAAAGCCCAGGGCCTCGGAAATGTTGTGTCAGGATTAATAGGCGGATTGCCGATTACTCAGGTTATTGTACGAAGTTCAGCGAATATTTCATTTGGAGGCAAAACAAAATTATCTACTATATTACATGGCATATTTTTACTAATAAGTGCCATTACAATTGCCGGATTGTTAAACATGATCCCTCTTGCAAGTCTGGCCGCTATCCTTCTAATGGTTGGTTATAAACTGGCAAAGCCGTCTCTCTTCAAGCAAATGTATAAGTTGGGATGGGAACAGTTTATTCCTTTTACGGCAACAGTAATCGCCATTCTTGCAACTGATTTATTAAGGGGAATTACCGTAGGTATCCTTCTCGGTATTTTCTACACACTAAGACATAGTTACAGGAATTCGCATTACATGAAAGATATTCTGACGACTGAAAAAGGACATGAAGTTCATCATTTAGTTTTGGCTGAAGAGGTTTCCTTTTTCAATAAGGCCAGTATCTTAGGGGCGTTGAATTCTATTCCAGTAAATTCCAAGGTAATCATTGATTGTACTAATTCCAAATCTATCGCATTTGATGTGGTTGAGCTAATTAAAGATTTTGAAATTAACGCCCGAACAAAAGGAATAGTTGTAGAAAAAATTAATTTTATCGAGCCGCTTTATTATTCAAGCAAATAAATACTAAGTCTAAAAACATAAAATCTAAATAAAATGAAAGCACATAATAAAGAAACACGTGATAAACTAACCCCCAGAACCGCTTTGGAAATATTAATTGAAGGCAATGAAAGGTTTGTGAATAATCTGAAAACAAACAGAAATTTGCTTGAGCAGGTGAATGCAACCCGTGATGGTCAATGGCCCTTTGCGACTATATTAAGTTGCATAGACAGCAGAACATCTGCCGAATTAATTTTCGACCAGGGCCTTGGTGATGTTTTTTCCGTCCGTATAGCCGGCAATATCGTTAATACAGATATCCTCGGAAGCATGGAGTTTGCCTGCAAAATAGCCGGTTCCAAACTTATTGTAGTTTTAGGACATACGAAATGTGGTGCTGTTAAAGGAGCATGCGATCATGTTGAAATGGGAAACCTTACCGAATTGCTTGCAAAGCTGCAACCGGCCGTTTACCAGGAAAAAGAAACAGACGGTGATCGCACTTCAAATAATTCTGTTTTTGTAGAAAACGTTTCAACGATAAATGTAAAGCGAAATGTCAAAAACATCATCGAGAGAAGTTTTATTCTCGAACAAATGGTGGAGAATGGAGAAATCGGTGTTGTAGGAGCAATGTATAATATCGAAACAGGAAGAGTGGATTTTTATGATGACGTAATGTATATACGGGACACAAAAAATCCTGATTTTTCCGTTGCTGCTTTAAGGTACTAAGAGATCGCAAAAGGAAATCCGGATACTATTTTTTCAAAGGAGCTCCAACGGCTATCGCGCAATCATGTCCGGGTTCGCCATGTGGTGGATTCATTCCGGGAGCTGTTGGAACTTTTGCTGTTGAAGTTTGAGCGGGAGCCGCTGCCGGAGCAGTAACAGGTTGAGCCGATACAGCCGGGGTGGCCGGATCTTTTTTCCCCGGTGGAGAATTCAAAGGGGCGCCAACCGCGATATCACATCTATGACCGGGTTCACCATGAGCCGGATTCATTCCAACAGCAGCAGATGATGTTACAGGAGCCGTTTGTTGGACGGGAACAATAGTTTGCTCAGATGGAACCGGAACACTACTGTCGGTGTTCATTGTATTTACATCGACGGAAGATTGTTCCACCGGCGTTGATGAAGATTCGCTGTTTGATTTGTTTTCATTCGCACATCCATGGAGCAGAAGCAGTCCAATTGCGCCTGAGTAGAATATTACTTTTTTCATAGTTAATTTTTTAGGCTAAAAGTGTGTTTTCTTTTTGCCGGGCTTTATGATTGTTTAAAGATAAGGGTTTAAATGAAATATACCATTCTCAATTTATAATACGGTATAGAAGGATTTTTGTCCCTTTGGGATAATCCATAGCGGCCGACCAGTGAGAATTGTCCGATAGCTACCGGATCGGTAACTCAAACGGGATTGGTATATCAAATACTTTCAAAGGATCTTACCGGAATTCAATTCAAAGACTGCGCGATCACTGAGTTTCAATTTTTGGTTCTCCGAGTTTAAAGATATAGCTGGTGAAATTTGCATTGTGCTTATTGAGCTTCGTCATCACAACATCTATAAAGCCGGGTTCTATAATCGTTTCAAATTGCATATTCGGATAAACCTTTTTTAAATTGACTACGCGCTGGCCAATATTATCAGGTAAATTAAAGACTACATAATTGGGCACCTGTTCGGGCGAAAGCCGTGGTATTATTTTCGCAAGCGAATCTGCAGTCACAATTGATGTCACAAAATACTCGCTTTTCCATTGTTTGGAGTAAAAACGCGGAGGCATCGTAAAATAGTCGTGGCAGGATTCTTCAATCAGTATGTTGTTAAGGTCCTTTTTCGTTGACAGATATACCATTGATTCAACACGACTGCGGTGTGAATAAGCAACTGTAATAAATAACAATGGTATTGTATTTAAGACGATAAAAAATATCCAGCAAGCCCGGTATAACTTTAGATTTCGTTTCCAGAATTCAGACTGACTTAAAAATGCGATCCATCCGATACTTCCAAGGATTATTATAAACGGAATAACGGGTAATATAAACCGTTCCTGTTTATTCGGGAAGGAGGAGTGAAACACAAAAAAAATGAACGACGGGAGAAACAGAAGTAAATGCTTCTTCCAGCTTCTGGTGAATCCGAATAAAAGAAAAATACTCACCGGCGGAATTAATATGCCTCCAATCAGCAACAGATAATTGTACCATTTCTGTGTATTGTACGTTTCCGCATTTTCAATGTTGTAACGAATATATTCTATCAATTCCACAAACGGTTTTCTCCATATAAGAATATCTGTTAAAAACTGGATTACCGCAAGTCCGGCTAAAAATCCAAATCCAATGAACAAAAACTCTTTCCACTTTTTTTGAAGGAGAAATACCAGCATAAATCCGCCCACAAACAACAACGTCTGAAACCGTATACTAAAAGCAACACTCAATAAAATTCCTGATAGAATAAATGGTGCCGGCTTAAAACGGTTTTCATTTTTTATCGCCATCCACGTAGCCATTAACAGAGGAGGAATGCATGTAAATTCTACAAGATTTCTGACACTCAACATTGGCATGAAGAAAAGCAAAGCTAGTAACCATCCGCATAAATTTGCCGCACGCTCTCCGCCTTTTCGCAGTGCTATTTTATAGCCAAGGTATACAATGATCATCGACCAGGCCGCATGAAGTAATCTTACCACATACATCTTGGATTGTGGCTCGTTCATTCCGAAAAATTCAAGAACACGAAAAAGCAGATAGTGTAAGCCCGGGTAGAATAAACTATGACCGGAAGGGTGTACGTTGGGATTATTGGCCGAAGGAAGCCAGTTGTTATAATCGGCGCCGTCGACCCAGGATTGTGCTGGCTCAATGACCAGAAAGTGATCATCGTGCATTCCATATCCTTTTGAAAAAATTGCCGCGATGATTCTGAAAGCAGCGGCGAAAATTAATATTGCCGTAAATGTGTTTTCATTAATCCACGTCTTAATCGATTTAATCATGCTGAAAAGTGTTTGGAATTAGTTGCTCAAATCTACAGTATAAACATCAGATTTATTTCTTTTAATGTTCGTAACGGAAAATCCGCCTGATTGCGGAATTTCTTCAACCAGATCAAAGAAATCACAATTTTTCGGAAGAGCTGTAAATATTAAGGTGAAATTCAACGTGTGTCCCTTCTCTACAGGAGTCCATACCGGATACAGTGTGATGTTTTCAGTATGTACAAGTTTACTTCTGCGATTGGAACCTTTGGGAAATAAAAATGTGGAATTCCATATTCTGATAAGTGATGTATCTTCAGTTGCCGTAAATTTGCAATGTACAATTACCTGTGACTCTTCCTTAACATTTTCTGCCAGACTCGTTTTAACTGTCTTTTCGGTCTTTACTTTGACAAGTGTCATGAATTTTATCCGGGTATTAAATAATCTGATTGTTGAGTTTGAACGATCAGGAAGTTCCTCATCTCGCCTGCGAATTTATAAAATTAGAAGTCATAAGGAAATACCGGGCAGATTTTGGTAAAGCTGAATCCGGAAATAATTTATTTCACAGGGAAAGTCAGGTGTTGACGTCTTAATTTGATTCTGTTTCTATAAATGGTGAACGAAATGCCCAGTTTTCACCAATTTTATTCTGAAAAAGTCTTGAAATATATCGAGAAAGTAAAACGGATAGCTTTGAATTGTATCTGATATAATCATTAAAATATACCGGACTGGCGCCTAAAATGGCTTTAGCCTCTCTGGCGGTTCTTCCAAGTTCTATCTGCTCCTTATTAAGGGTAATTCCGGTTTCCAGTGCATCAAACAATAGGTTGAAATACAATTTCAGTGAATTGTTTAGACTGTAGTCAATGCCTATGTAATGAACTTCAAGAATTTCGTTGTGATCCACATATGTTACAAATGAGACTAACTTTTCATTCTGATAAAATCCTGCGAATTGGAATTTGTCAGGAAACCGTTTTTTGTATTCATAAAAATAGTTATTCTCAATTTGGCCCATTCTTATAGGCTGACGATCCGATACATTCATGAAAAGCTCCATTATACGTTTTGTTTGTTGTTTGATTTCTTCTGCATTCAATGTTTTTCTAATAAGTGATTTCCCTGCCAGTCTGATATTCTCCGCTCTTTTCCTGTATTTCTTTTTGAGAATATTTTTATAGTCTTCAAAGCTTTTCCACTCTTTTCTGATATTCATCGACATAGTTAGGTCTGATTCGTATTTTTCAAAACCTCTGGCAACCAATTCCGAATAATTAAATGAGTCGTCCAGGTCTTTTATCATAAGCACATCCGACTTATACATATTTTCCGCTTCTGAAATGAGATCGAGGATTTGAGAAGAAGAAAGTACTGAACTGTCAAATTTTATTACAGGAAAATTTACAGCAAAAAGATTTCCTGAAATGAGTATTTTAAAGGGCCTGATTTTTAAAAATAATGTTGCGATAATTCGCAGGAAAATATTTCCTTTTATAGTGAGATTCCTGTGATTGAATGTTAATAGCTGATAGTAAAGGAATGCTTTCAGATTCTTTTGTTCATCCCTGATCAAAACATACCTAAATGAAAGGTCTTTCTGAGTGGTGTGTTCAATTAATTTGAGATAGGAAATTTTTAAATTTTTATCCGGGTAATTGTTAATTTCCAACTCAAGATCGCTATTTATGGAATCATAAATGGAGATCTTCAAATTCCATTTGGATAAAGTTGATATTAACATATATTTTTTGAGACGTCCCTGGTAGCGGAATATTTTATAACAGGGTTCTGATTCTAATTTAATGCAATATAGGTCTTTTCAGAATTTTAATTCCCCCGGTTTAATAGGAGTCGTATTTACTCTATAAATGTTAAACAAGAGATGGGAATTTGTCAATTATAGTTAAACTTCCCCTGTTTTGCCTTTTCTTTTGACAAGTTGTCGGGGCAGATATGTTTACTTAAAATCAAATTGGTAGATTTGTCTTAATATCAATAAATACTATGAGGCCCCTTTTAATTTTACTTGGTTTCCTTTGTATCTATTCGGAGGCATATTCACAGCGACGTTTTATCAGGACTAATTCTGATGCCGGATTTGGAAGTGCTATTCGAGTAGTTCCAACCAATGAAGAGGGGTGGATAATCGCATCTATGGATAGTATGAGAATAGCGAAATACGATAAGTGCGGTAAGAAGATCTGGAGTAAGAAATATTTTATACCGAATGAGCATACTTCTTTAACAGATATTATTGCTTTACGTTCGGGTGGGATTTTAGTACTTACCCGTAAGCTAGTCGGAGCTACCAGTGCCTGTGTACTGACTCGCCTTGACAGTGCCGGAAATTTTGTTTGGTGCAAGTCGTATGAGGATGCCTATTATGATCAATATGGTTATTCGATTGATGAGGACGCTTTCGGAAATTTACTTATGTATGCAAATGCGGGTCATGTAGGTATAATGGGTTATAACATGATTTGCAAGTTATCCGGAAATGGTACTGTTTTATGGACAAAATTTTATGATCATGGAGGTACTTATGGAGGCGGAATTATTACTTCCGACAACGGAATGCTAATAAGAACAGGAGACATTTTTATTAAAACCGATCCGAATGGGAATATTGAATGGACTGCTGCAGCGGGTTCAGCG
Source organism: uncultured Flavobacteriales bacterium (assembly GCA_964486655.1). Classification (GTDB taxonomy): domain Bacteria; phylum Bacteroidota; class Bacteroidia; order AKYH767-A; family 2013-40CM-41-45; genus JADKIH01. The sequence continues at coordinate 8,630 of CAZAON010000131.1, read as the reverse complement.
GGCACGTATCATTATACTACCCCTGTTGAAGTGAGTGACGGTTATATTTATACAAAGTATAAAACTACCTCACGGCAAATTGTTTTTTATAAACTTAATCGCCTGGGTATTTTAGTTCCGGGTTCAGCAAGGGTTGCAAATTATACCGGTGAAAATCCGCGTTTAAAAATAACACCTGCCGGTAACATTGCCGGAATATTTAATGTCGGAAATTACCCGACCATAGTTGAACTGGATAAGAATCTGAATGTTTTACTGCAGGGGTCTGTTGATTATGGAGTCGCTTCTCTTGCAGCAAAGGATTTTTGTTTTTCAGGTAATGAAGCTATCATAGCCGGAGTTACAGGCGGTTCACTTATGTTTTTTGCCAAACTCGATGATCTTTATAAATCGTCTTGTGATATTACACTTCCTTTAATGAACTTACTTACTGATTCAGCCAACCAGAATATTTATGCTACTACTGAATTCGCATATTCATTAACTGAAGTGACTCATAATTTTTCTTCTGTAAATATATCCGACGAGGTTATAACGGTTTGTACGGTTCCATTAGAATTGGAATTGGGTCCGGATGTTACCATATGCAATTTCAGCAGCCACCTGTTGAGGAATAATCTGCTCGGACTTTTCAATGAGTATAAATGGTCAACAGGTGAGACATCTCCTTACATTCAGATTGAAAGTCCGGGAAAGTACTGGGTTGAAGCAATTCAGTATTGCGAGGATAGTATAATCAGTGATACTATTAACATTGCTGTTGATAGCGTTCCTGTTCCTGATTGGAATTCTGCTATTACTGAATGCGAGAATTCTCCCGTTGTTTTGTATGCGCCTTTTTGTTCTCAATGCACTTTTAACTGGAGTAATGGATCATCCGGAGATTCATTAATTGTTACTGAAAGTGGCACTTATAATTTAGTTGTTGAAAATATCAGCCGTTGTAGCAGTAACAGTTCTGTTGATGTTGAATTTGCTAAATGTGAATGTGAATTTTACATTCCAAATACATTTACTCCGAATAGCGACGGAATCAATGAAGTATTCAGACCGGTTTTTTATTGTGAAATGGACAATTACGAAATGAAAATATTCAACCGATTCGGAATGGTTGTTTTTTCTTCGAATAATCCGGAAGAGGGATGGAATGGATATTTTAAAAATTCTAAAGGAATTTAAGATGTCTATAATTACGTTATTCAATATACTCCTGTAATTAAGGGCAAAAAAACTGAGCTTGTTAAACGTCTCGGAATGGTGGCATTGATTTATTGATTTTTTGCCTTTCCTAAATTTGCATTTCTTCCGGGTATTAAATAAAGTTTTTCTGCATTTTCTCCCGCACATAGCAAAAAAAAACCGTGGATTAAGGTCCACGGTTTTTTTGTGTTAATAAACTATTTGTTATGGATGATTTGAAAACCGGATCGCACTTACGGCATTTTCCATAATTGTATAATCGGCAGATTCAACAATTCCATCACCTGTCAGATCTTCGAATTTATATCCGGTGAGGATGAGACTAACTGCATTTTCCATATCCAGATAATCACCTGATTCGATAATACCGTCCTGATAACCAAGTCCGAGACCATTGTTTGAATCAGTGATATCACCGCTGATAATTGCCCAAACCGGATTTGGTTCGCCAAACAGGGTACCGACATCAATCATGTTGCTTCCATAGGCTTTAGAAGCAAGATCTGTGAAGTTGTAAGTACTTGTGCCGCTTAATGCAACCGGCGCGCCGCTCCATGTTTCCAATGCATTACGGTGGGTAATCCTGATGTAGTAATTGCCGGCAGGAACAGCAGGAGGGAAGGTCACAGAGATATCTCCGTTTGTTTTAAGTATTCCCTGAACTGTTGAAACAGCAGCATGAGGGAAAGCAGAATTCATCAGGCTGACATTAACCGTATCTGAAAGTGTAGGATCTATTGTATTGCCTGTAACAAACAGACAGCCACCTGAACCGTAGTTATCCATCAGTCCATTTCCTGAATAGTAACCTTCGATGTACAATTTCGCATTGAGGACAATGCTAGGTGGGGTACAATTTATGAGGTTTGCGGTAACCGGATTTGAATACGCGGCGCAACCATAAACATTAGTGACAGTTATAATGTAATTGAACGTTGAATTTATCACCAGGTCCAAAGAACTGCTGTTCAGGATTAATGAATTTGTGAACGTATTATCGATATCATTCCAGGCAAGTGTAGCATCTGCACCTGCACCGGTTGTATCAGCAATTAGTGTTACGGTATTTGATCCGTCGTCACAAATTGTAATCGGTCCGGCAGGAGTTACGACAGGCGTTGGAGGATTTGGATTCACAACTATAGAAGCACTTGATGTAGCCGTGCAACCATTCAACGTTACTGTAACCGTATATGTACCTGCGTTACTAACCAGAACTGTTTGTGATGTGGACACCACGCCTGAGCCATCCGACCAGCTGTAGGTATCGTATCCTGTTCCTGCATTCAGTGTAACGCTTCCGTTTTGACAGAAAGTAGTCGGGCCGGAAGATGTGATAACCGGAGTTGGAATTGGAATGATACTAACGATTGTTGAAGCTGTAGCGCTGCAAATTCCGTTACTCACTGTAACTGTATAATTGGTAGTTGACGAAGGAGCTGCATTAATCGTCTGTGAAGTACCAACAACATTTGAACCATCAGACCAGCTATAACTAGTGTAACCCGAACCGGCATCTAACGAAACGCTGTTGCCCTGGCAGAATGAAGTAGGTCCGCCTGCCTGAATCGTCGGAGGAGTAAGAGGACTGTAGTTAATCGTTGTAGTTGCAGTTGATGTACATCCGTTAGCTAATGAAGCGGTAACGGTATAAGTAGTCGTCGTAACAGGACAAACCTGGTAGTCAAGACCTGTAATAGAACCAGGATTCCATGTATATGTTATTGGAGATCCTGTGATTCCGAAGAATCGCATGTTTGGTCTCTGACTGTAGGTTGTTCCTGTATTCGATGGAGTACAACTGTTTATAGTACAATTTCCGTCGGCATGATAATTTACCGCAGAGACATATGAAGTTGAAGATTGCTTCACGACTCCGTTGCTTGTATATGATGTTGTACAGGAAGATGTGCCGTTACAAACGCTGCAATTAGAGTGGCTGACATCGACAACAATGTTCGATACACCATCCCAATTAAACGGATTTGTAAAGTTTAGCGTTGCCCAGCCGGCGGTATTTGGAGGAGTGAAGGTTCCTGCCGGAATAACAGTAACGAGACCTGAACAGATTAGTGTGGTAGTGAGTGCAGACTGAGACGTATGTCCAAGACTAATCTGATAATTCTGCAGAGCCGCATAAGTATAGCCGGCATTCAGTTCCCATGCAATACTGGTGAGATTTCCCACTACTAATCCTGCCGCCGTCAGTTCTGAAGCTTTGATCAGATATTGTTCGTGAGAAGAACCATAATACTGTCCGAATGGGGATGGGTATGTTGAAGTTGAATTTACAGTGGTTCCTGTTCCAATTGTAACTAAGCCCGGAACAGACTGTGTTCCGTTAGCAACAGTGAGGTCAACGCAATCTCCAATAGAACAAATATTCTGACTGGAAGCCGAAATGTTTGGTGTGGTTGGTGAAGGATTTACTGTAACAGTTGTATTTACAATGGCCGCGCAACCTGCATAAGTACCAATTGTATTATCAATAGCCGATAAATAATAAGTCGTATTTGCCGATGGAGAATCGGTATATACATTTCCTGTCGCAATAACAGTTGAACCATTTGTTGACCAGCTGTAAGAATAAGACGGATCATTGATGCTGGATGCAGTAAGTGTAATTGAATTTCCGCTGCAAATGGTAGTGCCCGGATTCGATGATACAGTTACAATTGGCGCAGGAGTTATAATAGCTGTTACAAGTTGTCGTCCTGCAGGATCAATACATGTTCCAATATATGCCTGAACCCAATATGAAGTTGTTGCAGAAACAACAGGCGAATATGTAGCTGTATTAGTCGCAACAGCTGTTCCGCCTGACGCGCCGGTATACCAATCGAAGCTTCCGGTTCCTGTTACACTTAAATTAACTTGACCTACACCACAGCGGGTATCACCTGTTACCGAAGTGATACTTGGACTAACAACGGTAATTAAAACTGAATCGGAAGTCGAAGAAGAAGTTCCGCAGCTTGCAACAACTCTGAAATAATAATCCTGTGTAAGTGTTGGAGTCGTAAATGTAGTTCCGGTTCCGACAGCAGCCCATGTTCCCGTTACTCCGGTTGAAGAAGACTCCCATGAGTACGTCACTGCAGTCTGAGGATTTGTAACAGTCAATACGGAAGTACCGGTTCCGCAAATGCTTGCCGGATTAGCACTTGTTATAGGTTGTAAAGTTGTTGAAACTACATCCACAATAACATTTGCACTTGCACTGCAAAGAGAAGTCGGATCTGTTGCAGTAACAGTATAGGTAGTGCTTGCTGACGGTGAAACGTTTTGAGTATTACCATTAAGTGTTCCCGGTTCCCATGTCCAGTTTAATGTACCAGGTCCGTTACTTAAGAGCTGGCCGTCGAAACGTACAATAGGTTTAATTGAAGAAATGGAGCCGGTTGTAGCGGAACATGATCCTGCTCCTGACAAATAGGTGTCAGATTGATAGGTCGTGGTGAATGCACTGGTGATTACTGTACCGGATACTGCATTTGTCTGACAAATCTCAATTAAGATGTTTGATGAACCATCCCAATAGAATGGAGAGCTGAAAACATGTGTATTTACTCCGACGACAGGTATGTAAGTTGCCTGAGAATAAACTGTAGTTAAAGTATTTGTTCCGAACGTTGGTGTTAAAAGAGTAAGTAATGTGTTACCCATTTTAATAGTGAAGTTTGATAATTCTCCGGAAGCGGAAGTTACAGTAAACGCAAGACTGTTAAAGTTTCCGGCTGTCATTCCGGCCGCAATAAACTCGCTTGCAGGGAAGACCATTTGTGTTTTAACTTCATTTCCAACACCGGCACCTGCATAGTACGGGTTACCGGTTGTAGTAAGAGTAGTACCAGCATTACCGATATTTCCAAAGCCCGGCACAGAAATATAAGTATTTGCTGTTAGTACGGAGTTTTGACCCTGACAAATTGTAGACGGTAAAGCTGATACCGTTGAAATTGTCGGAGCGTTATTTACTGTAACTGTTACCTGAGATGTAGTTACACAATTTGAACCGGCATCGGTAGCAGTAACCGAATAAGTATAAGTTCCTCCAAGCGTTGGTGTAATAGTTACATTTTGACCTGATACAGGAGAACTTGATCCGTTCTGATATTGTATCAATAAATTATCCATCCTGTGAATTTCCGATACGCCTCCGGTTCTGGCTTTAAACACATGATACCAGGTGGATTTATTTGCCTGAATGTATGCTAAAGGTAACTGCACGTTACTAAATACAGTTGTTGCGCCAACCGTCATTGTTAATTGGCCCAATTCATTCACAAAAATTGTGATGGCAGTGTTTGTTGCATTTCTCCAGGCAACATTCGAAGAGTAAGCGACTACACCGGGATCGGTAGGAGTAGGATTGGCTGCATTCAGATTATACATCAGGTAAATACCTGTCAGATTTGCTCCATTTGCATAAGAGTCAAATGATACTTTCAATTTCGTTCCTGTTCCGCCTTCGAAGCTTGGGTTTGTTGATGTTGCAGAAACATCATCACCGAAACTGTAGCTGAAACCATCAGCTCCTGAAGGTGTAACAGTTAAGTTGAAAGAAACACCAAGTGTTGCGGGGTTAACTGCTGCCGGATTGAAAACCGTTAACGCGCCTCTTTGAGAAGTAACGTTTGGAGTTAATTCACAATATCCTCCGGTAGTTACCGCGTTATCAGTAATAGCATCATTGCCAACTAAGCCCGTACTGAAATCGTTGCTGTATAACGTTGTTAAAGGTCCCAATACAATGCCTGATATTCCGCTTCCTGTTGGAGGAGAGGCAATCCAGCTGTAAGTGTAATTGTTTGTATTACCTGTTTGATTTGCTGATAAGGTTACAGGAGAATTTGCACATACAGGCAGAGGAAGCGCAGTTGCTGTAACGGCATCCGGATTTACAAGAGTTGCGGTAACAGCTGTTCTTGGGCTTTCGCATAATCCGTCAAATTCTGAAACATAGAATGTTGTCGTTGCAGAAATTGAATATGAAACAAGAGTCATTCCGATTTCACCCGGGATGGCAGTGCCTCCTGTAGGTGTCAGATACCATTTGAAGTTTCCACCTGAACCGGTAACGGAACAAGTTGGAACTCCTATTCCGCATACTGTACCATCTGTTCCGATTGGAGCAGGGATTGCAGGATTGGTATTAATTTCAGAAGTAGCCGTTGCTGAGCATCCACCCGTACCTGTAACAGTTACGGTATATATAGTTGATGAAGCAACAGTAGCAACAGGATTTGCAATTGTTGAATTTGACAGACCTGTCGTCGGTGACCATAAATATGTAACCGAAGAAATAGGTGCTTGAGAAGCAACTTGCGTGGCGGCATTTCTGATGTATGCCGTATGGCCGTTTCCTGAAAGATCTGTTATAGTTGTAGTTGCCGGAGCATCAAAGTTATAATATGCAACAAGATTGGCGAAGTTCGGATGAACGTTTGAAACCGGTTGGTTTTTCCAATTTGCGATGGTTCCTGTTGTAAGAGTGTCACTCCAGATTCGAACTTCATCCATTTGACCGTTGAAGAAACGACTCGTGAGATCACAACCGATTTTAACAGAATCGGTATTTGAAGCTGATCCGCTTATGCCGGATGTAATCAGTGATCCGTTAATATAAATTCTTACAGAATCAGTCGTAGAAGAAATTGGCCAGTAAACAGCTGCAACATGCTGCCATGTATTTGCAACAAGTACTCCCGCATTTGTAATTACCGGTCCGGGAGAAGCACCTGAATAAGCTTCAAGTCCTGAAAAAGCAGTAGCCTGTCTCTCTCTCAACAAATATGCACCAACACCGGCAGTTTGAGTGTATTTACTAATGATACCTGCCATCGATGAGAATGCAGTTGGTCTGATCCAGGCTTCTAATGTGAATTTGCTTCCTGCAGCCGCTGAGAAATCAAGTAAGGCAGAATGAGGAATAGCGAGATACTGATTAGTACCATTTAATGCTATTGAGTTTCCTGCACCGTTTGTCTGAGTAGCCTCAAGTTGAACTGTTGTGTTCGGACAGATTGTTGTAGAAACCGGAGTTACAGTTACTAATGGAATTTCATCAATAATTACGGTAACATTTGAAGTAGCACTGCAAATTCCGTCAGTCGCCAATACAGAATATGTATATGTTCCGGCAACGGTTGGAGTAATGTCAGCATGTCCGTCAACCGGATCACCGAAAATAGTAATTGGAATACCACTTCCTGTTCCGGTATTTGCAGTCCATTCGTAAGACAAATATGGATATGCGGCGGGATTACTAACGGTTAAGTTAACTACAGAGCCAAGGCAAACGTTTGAAGAAGCACTTGCGGTAATTGCGCCGGGAGTAGAAACTGTTTGAGTAACTGCTACACGCGGACTTTCGCAAAGGCCATCATATTCGGCTACGTAGAAGGTAGTTGTTGTATTGATTACATAGCTTAATAATGCGGTTCCTGTTTCGCCCGGTATCGGAGTGCCACCAGTCGGTGTCAGATACCAGTTCATCAATCCTCCGCTGCCGTTAACAGAACATGTAGGTACACCGGTTCCGCATTGAGAATCGTCCACTTTAGTTGGAGCAGCCGGAACAGGATTCACTACCAATGCAACAGACTGAGTTGAAACACAACCTGAAGTCGCATCTGTAGCTGTAACAATATATGAACCGGAAGCAGATGGAGTAGTAGTGAATGTATTTGAATTGATTGCACCCGGATTCCATTCCCAGTTGTAGCTACCAGCGCCTTGGGTAATGTTGTTAGCGACAATAACCATATTTGGTCGCGATGTCGAAACCGAACCGGTTCCTGTAGCGCCGCAATTATTAGTATTGTCTGTTTGCAGATAATGCACAGAATTAAATGCAGTAGTTGTGTAATAAGTGGTAACTGATCCTGATGCACTGTAACAACCCGTGCAAGTTGCGGTAGCATCATTTGTAAAACAAATATCAATTACAAGGTTTGATGTTCCGTTCCAGAAGAATGGTGTTGTCAAAGTATGTGTGTTATAACCGATCGCAGGAGGTGCTGCAATAGTTAATGGGCCATATACTGTTGTTAATGCGTTTTCCCATGCTGAAGTAGCTAATGCAGCTGTAGCCGTATTTCCCATCTTAATGGTATAATTCTGCCAGGCGACTGCTGCAGTACTTGCGGCGATTTGGAATTTGATTGCCGTAATATTTCCTGCGCTGAAACCCGCTGCCGTCAATTCACTCGCTTTTACTAAATATTGAATCCGGTCTGATTCATAAAAAGGAGGATAAGGAGCAAGTCCGTTTGTAGTTGTAGTCGTAGTCGCAGTACCGATATTTCCGGTGTTCGCACTGCCAACATTCGTTGTAGCCAAAAATGTAACGCTCTCGCCGTCACAAACAGGATTTGGTGTTGCAGCTGCAGATACGATTAACGGATATGGAGTCATTGCAACAGTAA
>CAZAON010000130.1:0-2143 GCA_964486655.1 uncultured Flavobacteriales bacterium | reverse complement strand
AATATATTGCCACTGACGATTAAGCTTGAGCTTATCAAATTCTTCGAGATTGTATTTACGGGATTCTTTTAAAGCTTCGAGATGATTTACATGATCGGGCATGAGATCTTGTAACGTATAAAAAAAATCTTCAAATTCATTGAAGTATGACAGCAGCCGGATTCTTGTTCTGTGAGAGGCAAGTAAATATTCCAACGCATCTGCATGAGGGGTAAGAATAAGGATTTTGATATATTCAAATTTACGAAGAACGCTTTTGATGATTGCTATATTCCGTTCTTCAGCGGAATGCACATTCATGATAAGTACTATTACAGACGGCTGGAGATTAGCCATAAGCTCCTTCTCAGTTGCACAGCTAAACAGTACATGGTATTGATGAAAGCACTCAAGATTTTTTCGAAAAAAAGAGCCGGTTATTTTTTGCTCATCATAGATGGCGATGTATTGTTTAGGGTTCATGCAGAGTGGAAATAGGGAAGTGAATTTAGATAATAATTTTCAATTCAATTCTTTTCATTCGAACGTTTTGATTCCGGAATGGGAAATCTCCTATAACATTTTCGGAGATTTCCCATTGCAGTATAATTATTGCACAGGTATGTTTGTCGGTGTTAACATAAAACACACCTTCTTATGAAACCAATCAACTTGCCGCTTGCCGTTTTGATACTTTTTTTAACTTTGAATTTTGCTGCTACCGCTCAAATGGAAATTACATTTACCGCTTCAAATTACAACGGAGCAAACGTTTCGTGCTTTGGTTCACAGAACGGAAGCGTTACAGTAAACGTCATCGGGGGCACCCCTCCTTACACCTATCTATGGAGTAATGATGCAACTACACAAACCATTTCGAATCTCGCTGCAGGTTACTACAATGTTACCATTACTGACTCTTCTGGCATTCAGGCAGAATCCGGCATGAATCTGGAAGAACCAAAGCCGCTGGAAGTTACCCTTGAAACACCAAAATATGGCAATGGATACAATGTGAGCTGTTACAATTGTTACAATGGCAGCATTACCACTACAGTTCTTGGAGGAACGACTCCTTATGCCTATGAATGGAAAGACAATCAATCCACAACGCAAAACCGGACAGGCATTAAAGGTGGTGTATATGATCTAATACTTACCGATAACAACGGTTGCAAAGGTTTCAGACAAATCATCCTAACTGAACCGGAACGCAGCGATTGGACGATGGCAGGCAATGCGAATACTGATCCGGCGACGCAGTATGTTGGAACCTCTGATAATAAGGATTTAGTAGTGAGGACGAACGGCAATGAAAGGATGAGGATTGGGGCTATTGGAAATATTAAGATCAGTGGTTTAGCCGGTGGCTCAGCTTTTAATGCAATGTACGTAGATGAAACAGGGTCGCTTAAAATTCAGCAAGGTCCCGGAGGTGGTGGAAATACCCAAACACCTTGTTTAACGCCATTACTTGCTGCATGGATGCAAGTTAGTGCGGCTTCAGATGACATTTATCGTTGTGTTGGAAACGTAGGTATTGGGCTAACCGCTTCGTCTTTTTTAAATAGACGTTTAGTGGTGAATGGTGATGTCAGATTCGTCAGTGAAACCGGGGGAAATGGTTTTGAAATTATTGGCCAAAATGCTATCCCGTCAAGACGAGGAATTTCTCTCAATGAAGATCCGTTTGGTCGAGTTGCATTCTACATTAACAGCCAACAGGATGACGGAAGTACGGCAGGTCCCGATGCGGAATTCAGGTTTATGGATGGTAACCCAAATGTTTCAACACAGGATGATGATGATGCACACAATCTATTGACAATTAACCAATATGGTGTTGGTATTGGATTAGGAACGAATGCACCGAGTAGCAATGCAGTAAATCCATGGGGAAATTCGGCACGATTGCAAATTCATGTGACTGATACGTCAAGACTTGCATTTACTATTTCTGATAACTTCAAAATTAATTTTCGAATTAAAAGTAACGGACACGTGTTTGCAAGAAGGTTGACGATTTACAATATATATGATCCATTTCCTGATTATGTTTTTGGCAAAAATTATTCATTATCAACTTTAGATGAACTCGCACGTTTTATAGATAATAATGGGTGTCTTCCTGGAATGCCAACGGCAGAAAACGTTGAATCCTATG
>CAZAON010000129.1:0-2666 GCA_964486655.1 uncultured Flavobacteriales bacterium | reverse complement strand
TTTCTGCGATTTTTTCATTGTAAGTATGAGAAGATTCATTCCTGCTTTTTATCAATTCCATTCGATTTACTTCTTTTTTTTCTTACTAGAATTGTAAATTTCGATGTTAACAGGAAAAGCATCTTTGCCTTGCATGTAGTTCTTCATCTGCTCCTGATCTTGTTTAAGACGATAGTCTCGTTCAATTTCATCCTTTAGTTCTTTGGACAAACCGGGTGCAACTAATTCCTTGTTAATTTGCGGATCTGTTTGGTTAAGATTTACTTTTTCAATTGTATCATTTTTATTTTTATTTGAATAGTATTCATTAAGTTTTTCAACATTGGTGTAATTTAAATCAAGTTGGGATTTCTGTAACTCTAATACCGAAACAGAATCATTATTGAAATGTGACTCTAAAAAATACTTTCCTCCTCTTATATGTATCTCCCCGTAATTGAACAACGAGTCCCTGATTTCAGGAAAAAGATAATACTTCTTTTTTGCTTCCTTTTCAAAATGGTTTCCGATAATTGGATGTAATATATACAGCGAGTCCTGGGCGATAACTCGCCCTGAAAAAATTCCTAAAATAATTAATGGGAGAAATTTTATCATATTGTATGAGTTTGATTGTTTAATATTTTATGTACTAATGATAAATATTAAATCTGTTTTCTTTCAGAAAACCAATTAAAGTCATTTCCTTCTCTACTGCAAACTCCACCGCTAAACTTGAAGGCGCTCCAACAGCAGCGACAAAATTAATCCCTGCCATGTAAGCTTTCTGCATGAGCTCAAAACTTGCTCTGCCACTCAATAATATCATGAAATTCGAAAGAGGAATATGATTAGCTAATAATTCATGTCCGATTAATTTATCCAATGCATTATGTCGTCCGACATCTTCGCGCACTAAAATAATTTCACCTTTCGAATTAATTAATGCAGAGGCATGCAGTCCGCCTGTTTTTTGAAATACTTCCTGTTTTGTTTTTAGTAATTCAGGCAGTTGAACAAGAATTGAACTCTCAATCGAAAATTTATTTACTGACTGATAATTACTTTCCGTTTTTATCGCATCGATCGAACTTTTTCCGCATACACCACAGCTTGATGTTGTATAAAAATTACGGTTGAGTTTTGAGTGGTCGAATTGCACATCATCTTTGAGAAAAACCGTAACAGAATTTCCGGAAGAAGATTTTATGGAAGAGATCTGATTTGCATTCGCAATAATTCCTTCGGTGAAAAGAAATCCGGCCGCCAGTTCCTCATCATTACCCGGAGTACGCATCGTAACCGAAATGTTTTGTTGTTTGCGAATGCCTGCTTCGAAAAATGACATGCTGATTTGCAAGGGCTCCTCGATCGCTAAAGTGTCTTCAGTGTCGATGGTACCGGTATCAGTGAATTTCCTGATGCGCACTGTCATGGCATTTTCTCAGTCGTAAGATTCAAATTTTATTTTCTTCCGGTCATAACCCATTTCCTCGAGTTTGTGACGGGCATCGTGCAACATGTCTCTCCAGCCACACATGTAAAATGTTGCCGGTCTTTTGTCGCCGAAAATTCGTTGGTACTCGGCATGTACGTATCCTTTCGCTCCGGTCCATCCCGGGTTATCGCGTGATAAGACCGGAATAAATTTAAACTCGGGATGATTGGCAGCCAGTTCTTCGAATTCTTTACGATAGAGAATATCCTTCTCCCAGCGGTTTCCGAAAATCAGGTAAATATTTTTATGCGGAATGTTGTGATTGTAGATGTGCAGAATCATGGAACGCAACGGAGCGATACCGGTTCCCGTTCCGATGAAGCAAAGGTCTTCTTCTACCGGCATATGCAGATTAAACTTTCCCAGTGGCTTTGATACATCGATCATACTGCCTTTTTCGATTTTTTCCCATAGATATGGAGTGCCAAGTCCCTGCGGATTCAACACAATGGCAAGTTCGAATGTATGATTGCCGTAAGGTGGTGATGCTATCGAATAACTGCGATTCGTAAACTTCGAAGCTATCGGGAGATTGAGCATGATGAACTGTCCGGGTTTGAAATCGAATGGCAATTCTTCAGGCATTTTGAAAAAATATCTCTTTACAACATCGGTTTCATCAACGACGTCGGTAACCTGGCAGGGGGTGTATTTGTAGGCCATATGAAGTGGGCTAAAAGCAATGCAATATAATATCAATTTTCGCTTTAAAATTCCTTTTTCAAAATCAAAAATGAACATTACGTCCGCCAGAGGCGGACCGGTTGCGGGGGGGGGGCATTTATTTTTTCTACCGATATTATGTCCCTACAGGACGGGGCGTTATTGCAACATTTATTTTTGTACCGATATTATGTCCTTGCGGGACAAAAATATATATCGGTTTTGCGGTCAAATTGTTTTTAATAAACGAAATTTGATCTAATATAATTTCCAAATTTGCTTTTTCGAATTTTTATTGACTGATGTCCCGTAGGGACAAAATATCGGTAGAAAAAAATATCCCCCATCAACCCGTCCGCCAGAGGCGGACGAAATGTCAGTGGATAATTTAGAAAATGAAGTTCATTGTTTTTTTAGAAACCCCTGAGCGTTTTCAGCAAATGCTCCATCATATCATCCGTAAAATCTAGATGCGTCACCATTCTCACAAGTTGTTTTCCGAATGGTACGGCTTTAATGTCGTGGG
>CAZAON010000128.1:0-3056 GCA_964486655.1 uncultured Flavobacteriales bacterium | reverse complement strand
TATTGTAATATTTATATCGGTAAATGAAACTGCAGTGTTTCCAGCACTGTCAGTGTGTGTAACACTTATTGTTCCTCCTGTAGTAGGACCAACAGTAGGAGCACTGATATAAAAATATCTGTTGTCTACAGAAGTCCCCATTGGAAACAATCCCTGAGTACCACCGTTTGCAATAGTTGAAGTTCCTAACCATCGTTTCAAGGTGCCTCCATAAAAAGACCCTGCTGTGACTGCTAATGAACCGGGTGAAGAAGCTGAAGTACCGATCGTCATCGTATAAGTTCCCAAATTGAAATTTCCTGCTGTTAATGTAAGTGTGCCTTTTACAGTTTGGTTAGTGCCTAAGGTATATTTGGTTGTTGATGCAGCGCTATTATTCAGTGTAAGATCATAAAATGAGGTTGAATTTGTTCCGCCTATTGTTTGTGCTGATGTTCCTATCAAATGTACACTGCCAGAATTAGTACTGAATACGTTGTTTGCGGCATTATTGGTCCAATCCCCGGAAACTGTTATTGTTCCTGCATTATCAATAGACCCATTATTCTGATTTAAAAAATCACCAGAAATGGTCATAGTCAGTCCTGAAGTGGCAGTCAGAACTAAATTGTCATTTGTAACTGTTATCCCGTTTGCAACCAGAATAGTGAAAAAGTAAACAATAATAAAAGCACTTTTCTTTTGAAAAGATATGACCATTGACACAGTATAAAAAAGTAAAGACGACATTCGCTTAGTTAATTATTTTACCGGAAATTAATCGCTTCAATTTCCTTTATGTAAAGCTATAATATTCGTAGATGAAAAATTAAAAAAATAACTAAAAGTCATACAGTTGAAATAAATATGATAGCTGCAATTCATATTTCTAAAGAATACTATGTGTTTTCGTCAATAAATACTTTTTAAGCTGTTCTGACTCGCAAAGAAGGTGGTTTTTACGCAGTTTCAATTTTGTTGTCCACGTGTTAACCCTGATATCTCCCGGCTATTTTTGAGTTTTACTATTCGTTTTAAAGACATCTTCAAGTTCTTCAGGTTGCGCTATATGTAACTAATTCATGAAATAATAGTAGGATTAAATAGTGTTTAAAATTATGAAAAAATACATTATTTTCATTTTTTATGTTATTTACTTATTGCCCATAAACACGATCAATGGGCAATCGTTAGGATTAAATAATTCGTCGCCCGATGCTTCATCAATATTGGATATGACGGCTAATAACAAAGGTGTATTGGTGCCCAGAATGACAACTGTTGATCGTAATGCGATAACGACACCGGCGAAGGGGTTACTGGTATTTGATACCGACAAAAATCTTTTTTATTATAACTCCGGAACCAGTGGCTCTCCAATCTGGGTTCCAATTAGTACCGGATGGAATACAAGTACAACCAGAATAAAAATTACTGCTGCCGATTTTATGGCAACTTGTAAATCAAATAAAGGTTCGCCGCAACCTAAAAGTGTAGGATACGACAATATTAGCGGCACCAACTTAAACTATGGTATTGTTATGGGAGACGATGCAAGTGATTTAATGACTTCTTTTGCTATACCAACCGGCTATAAAGCTACACACGTCAAAATATACGGGAATGACACAGGGCGGACATTTGATGTTTACGAAGGAGACATAACCACCGGTTCTTTAAGTGCCAGTAAGGGAAGTGCAAATATAGGTTCTGAATCAAATATTACTGATGTTACTAGCACCGATACAAATTGTTTAGTTATTATTATCCACTTTGATAACAAAGAATCGGACAAGGCCTATGGAGGCTATATTACTATAGAGCCATATTAAATTGCATTAATCAAAGGTTCAATTCTAAATGTATAACATGCGATTAATAAATTTAAATATTATTTATTTCATTGCTTTTATTGAAGGTGCCTCAGTGATGAGTGTTGAACTTTCGGGAGTAAAAATGATTGCACCTTATTATGGTAGTACGATTTACGTTTGGGCGTCAGTACTCTCCGTTACTTTAGGTGGCTTGGCTTTGGGATATTTTTTAGGCGGCAGAATAGCAAATCAAATAGAAGGCACAAAATCTTGTCCCATTATTTTATTAATAGGTGCTCTATTAATTGCTTCTATGCCCATGATATCTATATTAGTTATGCCGGCAACAGACCATTTTGGAATTAGAATCGGGTCATTAATCTCAGCCACTTTGTTCATCATGCCTCCTCTTGTTTTGATGGGGATGATATCACCTGTTATTATACAACTGGGACTACGGGAATTAAAGGATGCCGGAAAAATGGCCGGAACCATTTATGCTGTTTCAACAACAGGTGGCATTATTATGACATTATTATTGGGATTCTATCTACTTCCGGAATGGGGTATTAAGAAAACAATTATGCTAACTTCATTTCTTTTGGCAATTTGTTCATTCGTTTTTTTTCTATATAGAAAAAAATTCTTGCCGGGAATAATCTCCGGATCTGTTGCATTTATTCTATCCATAACTCTATTTAAAAATCCAAATGAAAATAAATTATCGGGAGGTATTCAATATCAACGTGAAGGTGTTTTAGGTCAGGTTGAGGTTTATGATTATTTGGACACACTACAAAGAAAAATGCGTACTTTATTACTTGATGGTGTATCACAGAATTTAATGGTGGAAAAATACAAACCATTTTCTTGCTGGAGTTATCCTCATCGTATTTCCACATTAGCCAGTATTAAACCAATAGGCTCTAAAGCTCTCCTTATAGGATTAGCCGGTGGTAATTTAGCAATGGAACTAAAGGGGTTGGGATTTAAATTAGATGCTATAGAAATTGATAGTCGAATGCCAAAAATAGCCGAAGAATATTTTGGATTTGATCCGGCCGGAATTAATATCATTATCGATGATGGAAGACACTATATTAATAACACAACAAGCACATATGATCTGATAATAATTGATGTAGTAAATGGAGAGATACAACCGATTCATCTTTTTACAATGGAAGCGTTTGAAAGTTTAAAGAAAATCATAAATCCGGAAGGGTTAATAATGATTAATTTTCAAGGATACCTGGTTGGCAA
>CAZAON010000127.1:0-2276 GCA_964486655.1 uncultured Flavobacteriales bacterium | reverse complement strand
GATGCCGAAAAACTGGTATCGGCGGATCATGATTAACTAATAATTTAAAAACAAAAAAAAATGAAAACAAAAATTACATTACTTATCGGATTTTTAAGTCTGATACTTTCACAGGCAGATGCCTTTACAGTAACAATTCAGGGCGGCGGCAGAAATCAACGATTCGATTATGTGAACTGCTCCAGGTATGCACTTGTATGCAGAGGAAACGGAAGTAACGTATGCCCTATTATCTGGGAAATCGGCCTACAAAAGGGAGTACGCTACCCAATTTCCGAAATTGTTGATTACGTCTCAAAACTGATTCAGCGTGGTGAAAAATCAGGCAGTTCTATGTATAAGGAAGCTGTTCCTGTGAAATGGCAATCGATCGAAAACGGAATGCAGATAGACATAGATGTAGAAGAAGTAATAACGGAAGAACATGATTAGCTCTATTACAAAATGCAGAAGGTCTCTGATCTTCTGCATTTTCTTTTTTCTTGGTAATCTCATTTTTGCCCAGAAAAATGTCTCCTTCTCACCTGTAAGTCAGTTTTCCACCGGCAAAGTATCACTTGGGAAATACGTTGAAAGCTGTCTGACAGAAGAATACGTTTACTGGTACACTACCGATGAATGGAATCAGAACACCCGCACGCTTACAATTTTTAAATCCGGCACAAACACAAATAAAACAGATACTCTCATCATGAATATTCCCGATAGCATAAAAATTGCAACCCTACCGATGATTTCAGTATCAGACAAGTTTCTGATCCTGACCGATGATTACAATTTCGAACAATACCTGTTTCGAAAATCTAAAAACGGATTTGAATACCGGAATCTCATTCCGAAACCGGATGATTCCCCGGTTAATCAGGTTACAGCCATAACAGATGAATTGTTTTTGTTTGAATGTCTGTACAATTTCCACCCGGATAACAGACAATATAATACCAACCTTGCTATTTACAATGCGCGGAAAAATAAGTTAGGCGAATTTATTCATCCTGCACTACCCTGTATAGCATTCAGTCACCTCGAAAAAAAATGGACAGCCGTAAACCGATCAGCAATAGCAGTTGCATCACCATGTGACTATAAAATCTACCTGTATGACCTTGATCTGAATCTAATTGATTCCGTTACAAATTTTTTACCCGAAAGAAAAATAATTCCAAACCTTCAACTGCCTTTTAAAACCAGTCCGGCCGAAATACATCCAAAAATTCTCATTGAAAAATTACAACACTTTCAGGATTCAATTTTCCGGATTGAAAAAATATTCTTCTCAGGCAAATCATCATTGATCGTATCATGCATCAATGGAAACGCCGATAGTACAAGAACGATAGATATTTGGAATCTGAAGAATAAAACTTCGCCTGTTTATTCAATACCTGTTCGCGAATACAGAGACACCGATATCATAAATGACGGCAATCAATGGCTTACATTAAAAAACTCCATTAATTCAAACATCATTAACGGCAGAGCCATATCACTTCAGGACGAAGATTATTTCCTGAAGTCAGGAATAAACTTCAGAGATTTCAAAACATTAAAAGACAAACACTATGAGACAAATGATCCGCACTTTTCAATCAATGCATTTAAAGTTATTATTCCTTAGTTTATTGATTAGCCTGAATGCATCAGCAGTTGAAAATCCGGGGATAATCGAAATAAAGGCATATAACACTAAAAATTCGGAGTTCATATTTCAGGACTCCGTTAACTACTTCATCGTACTCAGGAATAATCATTATTGTAACAATTGTTTCCTGAGCATTAATGATTTTGTTTCAAAGATTAAAAATCAATTCCCTGCTCAATTTATCGCTATATCAATTTGCGACTCAAATTCGCTCGATCGAAAAAAAAGTATTGCCGAAACAAAGAACCTTTTACCCGACTTTGATGAATTTATAGTTCAGTACTCCACGAGTACGAATAATATATTCAACCAATACTTAATTAAACAAACACCTGAAATTTTAATACTTACGAATGGGAATGTCGAACACATTTCAAATCCGGAAATTTTTGAGATAG
The DNA here is from genome assembly GCA_964486655.1 of uncultured Flavobacteriales bacterium. Lineage (GTDB taxonomy): Bacteria > Bacteroidota > Bacteroidia > AKYH767-A > 2013-40CM-41-45 > JADKIH01. The sequence goes on along the minus strand of CAZAON010000127.1, from coordinate 236 downwards.
CCTCCGTAAATGTTTCTGCCGAAACAAAAGAACATATCATAAAATTGTTGAATGGGAAATAATGCTCTTTATAAAATCCGGCGGAATAATCCTTTTTCTGCTGATACACTTTTCATTTTTAAATGCACAGATAGTATCCGATAGCCTGAAAAATATCATTCGGCCTGACAAGTCCTCTGTTGATTTTTATACCGCTACATCACTTATAATAAATAAGAACTGGAAAGAAACAGACA
>CAZAON010000126.1:0-7555 GCA_964486655.1 uncultured Flavobacteriales bacterium | reverse complement strand
ATTTCTTTACCGACTGTTAACCAACTGGCCTGAATGTTACTGATATTCGGAAGCATCAGCCGGCTTAAAGCAAGCATTCGAATATACTCTTCACCTGTCACTGTATTATTCACTCCCTTAATGCGGCTTAATAAGGTTCCCTTATCCTGAAAAGGCCATGGAATGAATGCAATAAAACCTTTCGCATCAGACGGCTTTTCACTTTGTACTTCGCGAATAAGAGTCAGATGTTCGAAACGCTCTTCCAGTGTCTCTACATGACCGAACATCATCGTTGCAGATGTAGTCAGATGTAATTTATGTGCAGCCCGCATCACATCGAGCCATTCTCTCCCTCCGCATTTGCCCTTCGAAATTAATCGGCGAACCCTGTCATTCAGAATTTCCGCTCCCGCACCCGGAAGTGAATCAAGTCCGGATTCTTTCAATGCACTCAGAACATCATAATGAGACATTCCCTCGAGCTTTGAAATATGTGCGACTTCGGGCGGGCCGAGTGCATGCAGCTTCAAATCAGGATACAGTGATTTTAACTCTGAAAAGAGCTGGGTATAAAATGATAGTCCGAGATCGGGATGATGACCGCCCTGCAACAGCAACTGCTCTCCGCCATAACGGAAAGTTTCCTCTATTTTTTCGCGGTACTGGTCAATCGTGGTTATATAAGATTCGGCATGTCCCGGAATACGGTAGAAATTGCAGAACTTACAATTCGCAATACAAACGTTCGTCGTATTTACATTCCGGTCAATAATCCACGTAACTACTTTCTCCGGATGCAGTTTCATACGGAGCCGGTGTGCGGCATCCATCAATTCGGCAGTCGGTGCGTTCTTAAAAAGGAACAAACCCTCTTCCAAAGAGAGAAAGTCTGATTGTATGGCACGATTCAGTAAGAGATCTGCATTCATAATGGAAAATCAAGGGCCCGGCAGAACAATTGTTCCTTGCAAAAATATTTTAACTAATTTCCGCCCTTCAAAAATACAATTTATAATGCAGACTACAATTCGACTAATTAAGTCATACAAGGCCACCGACTCCCTCATTTTACTGATTGATGACAAAGCCTCTTTGCCTAAGGGCGTCTTTTCTAACCAGGAAACCGATTTTATCAGGAAAGAGTTAAAAGCCGACAAGAAATCGATCGTGATTAACCAGTTTAAAAGACTGGTAATGATCTATCAGGCCGACTCGAAGAAGGACCTTAACAAAGCTTTGGAGAAAAGCCGTAAAGCCGGGGAATCCTTTCTTTCTTCCCTAAACAGGGCTAAAATTAAAGAAGTTACGATTGTAGATACTGCCGATCAGTCTGAAATCGCATTAGGATTGGCCGAAGGAATGGCCCTGGGAAATTACCAGTTCATCAAATACCGGAAAGACCATAAGAAAGAAGAGAATTCAATTACGGGGATAAATATTGTAAGCAAAAAACTTACTTCCGCAAAGGTTGAAGCACTTGCGAATGTTGTCGATGCAGTTTGCCGGGCCCGTACACTCGTGAATGAGCCGGTGAATCACCTCACAGCAACAATGCTTGCCGATGAATTCAGCAAACTGGGAAAGAAGGCCGGATTTAAAGTGACGGTCTTAAATAAATCGAAGATTAAGGCGCTGAAGATGGGCGGTTTACTTTCCGTTAACCTGGGAAGTAAGCAACCTCCGACTTTCACGATTATGGAATGGAAGCCGAAGAATGCAAAAAATAAAAATCCGTATGTACTAATTGGAAAAGGTGTTGTTTATGATACAGGCGGATTAAGTCTGAAGCCTACTCCGAATTCCATGGATTACATGAAAAGCGACATGGCAGGCGCTGCGGCTGTAGCATGTACAATGTATGCGATCGCAAAAAATAAAATGCCTGTTCATGTCATAGCTCTCGTTCCGGCCACAGATAATCGTCCGGCCGAAGATGCATACACTCCCGGCGATATCATTACCATGATGAGCGGAGATACCGTTGAAGTGTTAAACACCGATGCGGAAGGCAGACTGATTTTAGGAGATGCATTGCATTATGCGAAAAGATATAAACCGGAACTCGTTCTTGATTTCGCAACGCTGACGGGTGCGGCGGCCGCGGCCATTGGTCCGTACGGAATTGTTGCCATGGGAACGGCATCTGCCAATCAGAAACAGAGAATTTCTGAAAGCGGAGAAACCGTATACGAAAGAATTGCGGAGTTTCCGATCTGGGATGAGTACGATGATCTTATTAAGTCCGATATTGCAGATATGAAAAATATCGGCGGACCAATCGGCGGTGCGATAACGGCGGGAAAATTCCTGCAGCGATTCATTGATTATCCTTGGATGCATTTCGATATCGCCGGTCCGTCATTCCTCCATAGTTCATCAAGTTACCGCGGTAAAGGCGGCACAGGAGTAGGAGTCAGATTACTCGTTAATTTCTTCGAAAATGTCTAATCACCCGGCTGAAGAAGGCAGAATAAAAGTAGGTATTACCTGCGGCGATTTCAATGGCGTCGGAATAGAGGTTATCATGAAAACATTTCTTGATAACCGTATGCACCAGGTGTGTACTCCCGTCATCTATGCCAGCAATAAACTGATCAGTCAGCAAAGAAAATTGCTGAACATGACCGACTTTCAGTATATCACGGTTAAGAACAGCAATGAGATCATTTTACGAAAGACGAATGTGATCAATTGCTGGGAAGAGGAAGTGAATGTAGAATTCGGTCAGCAGACAGAGGCCGCGGGCAAATATGCACTGACTTCCATTCAGCATGCTGTGAACGATCTTAAAGACGGCAAGATTGATGTGATTGTAACTGCTCCGATTAACAAACACAACATTCAGTCGGAAGATTTTAAATTCAACGGTCACACCGAATTTTTTGCCGATTATTTTAATGCGAATGACTACCTCATGTTTCTCGTGAGTGACGATTTGCGTGTTGCAGTTGTATCGGGACATGTTCCGTTTAAAGATGTGGCGGCGGGATTGACGCAGGATAAAATCGTGGCGAAAATCAAGAGCATGGACCGCTCGTTGAAGCGCGACTTCAATGTTCGCAAGCCGAAGATTGCCGTACTCGGATTAAATCCGCATGCGGGCGACCAGGGACTCATCGGTAGTGAAGAGAAAGATATTATTGATCCGGCTATAAAGAAATGTTTCGCGGAAGGAATGTTTGTCTATGGACCGTATTCCGCCGACGGATTTTTCGGTTCGGGTTCATTCAAAAAATTTGATGCTGTGCTGGCCATGTATCACGACCAGGGCTTGATTCCATTTAAGGCATTGAGTTTTACATCGGGCGTAAACTTCACGGCCGGACTACCCATTGTTCGTACATCTCCCGATCATGGAACTGCGTATGACATTGCGGGAAAAGGACAGGCGAAAGAAGATTCATTCCGTGAAGCGATTTATACTGCCATCAATGTTTTAGAGAACAGGCAGATGTATGATGAAATTAATGCGAAGCCGTTGGCGTTTTCGAAGCAGACGAGGGATCAGTAGGGAGTGAAGATTAAAGATTTATTAATTTCCTCAGTGATACTTTTTTTGTTATTAATAAACATTTTTGCAATACAATAGTTTGATGTTCTTAACTTCAATCAGGATCAATTTTCATTTTTGCAGGGTGGTAATCTTTTAATGGATTTCTTGACCAAATCATTTTTTGAATTAATATTGAAGTCGAATTGCTAATTGCCAACAACAATCAACTTCCCAAAATATCTCCCTTCATTCGCCGAATAAAAATAAATCCCCGGCTCCAGCTGCAACTCAATCCGGTCTGTATTTTCATTCGAATGAAAGACCATTCGTCCGTTCACATCAAACACATTAAACTCTTTCACGCTTTCATTAAATTGAATAACTCCGTTCGAAGGATTAGGAAATATCTGAAATGAATTATTTGCAATTTCATTTATACCGGTTGTAAATGTATTTGCAAGAGGAAAAGGATCGGTTGGATTACATCCCATATAACTATACAGGAAATTACTCACGAACCTGACAGTCGTATCCATATAAGCAGTGCTGGCTGCATACGGCACATGATCCTGTCCGAAATACGTATACATTTCATTCGGCACACCTATCGAATCGGCATAGGCGGAAAGCGAATAGCTTCCATCCACCTGCATGAGAGGAACGATTCCGAGGAAAACAATCACATCGGTTGCATATGGAACAGTCTGATCGTTGGTGCCATGCATACTGACAACAGGCTCATCGCCGGGATGCATCCATGTCTTGTCGGCCAGCGCGCCGCATAAATTCACCACTGCATTGATTTCAGAAGAATAGCCGGGATTTCCGCTGCCGCCTTCCATTCCGCCCATGACCGTTGTATCTATTTCAGATGGCAACTCTGAAGGATCATCCAGATAAGCAAGGTGTAAAGCTGTGAAAGCACCGGCAGAACTACCGCCTCCGAAAATCAGGAGCGGATCAATTTTATAAACATTAGCAGTGGCCGCATCTTTTCTGAAATAACGAACGGCCGCTTTCATATCCTGTACTGCCCTGAAGACTGCACGAGTTGCTTCACCCGTATTCGGAGGAAATGTGGCAAATCCTGTCCTGTAATTAATCGAAGCGCAAACATAACCTCGTTTCGCAAAATGATTACACAATGAAACAACATCACCGTCATTCTTGGTTCCACCGATAAAACTGCCTCCATGCACCCAGACAATAAGCGGACGAATCAACGCTGTATCTCCGGCCGGCTCATAGATATCCATCGTCAGGTCTGTTGGTCCGCCCCCGGCAACATTATTCGATCCGTAAATTATGTTCGAAGTAACCGTTACAGCAGAGAAAACCTCTGTATCATACCGGCCGGAACCACAATACTGGTTAAACTGGGAATAAGCATTCTGAACAGTAAATAATGTAATCAGTGCGAGTAAATATCTTTTCATAGTGTGAATATAGAACAAAAATTATTGAAGAATGAAAAATGAAAAACGAATGTTATTTATACGAATCAAAAAAAGTATCCCTTTTAATAGTTAAACAGTAAAGAACACTCCCGAACTATTGTATTCCAAAATACCAGTATTCCGGGTTTCGCAACCTGCGTGGCAAAACCCGGAATACTGGAATACTGGAATACTGGAATATGGAATATGGAACATGGAATAATTACTCTATCACGACCCGCTTCACATTTTCTCCCGTAGCAAATTTCGTTTTCACAAAATACACTCCGTTCGTTAAACCGGTGCGGTCAATTTCATAGACAAAGCTGTCATTGCCTTTAATCACTCTTACTGATCTGCCGGCAATGTCGCTGATTTCAATTGACTCGAGTTTTACGGCATAGGCATCAACTGCGATTGAGAAATTTCCTTTAGACGGATTCGGATATATCATTACCGATTTTTCAATTTTCTCAACTTCATTCACTCCGACATTTAATCCGAATGCGCGATACATTCTCGGACAAACATAACCCTGAAGTGAATCGATATATGCCATTCCTTTAGATTTACTCATGTCAGGATTCGAAGCCAGACTCGCTGCATTGCTGGTACAGGTAGTATCCCACCATTCCCACGGACCGGCTTCTCCGCCTAAATAAGGAGGTGATGGCCATGTTGGTCTGACAAATGGGAATAATCCGTCGTATCCATCATTCACAAGATTTGCAGCTTGTGTATAAACATCGGTAAGTCCGAGATAAATAAAGCTGTTGTTATTACCCATGCTGTTGGCAATACGAACAACATCATGACTTCCACTAACGTTAACAACGAACTGGCCGGTTGTTGGAACGATAACCGGACCGTAAGTATATGGAGCGAAAGGATCATTCGGAACATGGAAACAAACCATTGGGGCATCACCTACTTTAAGCCATGAACTATCTCCCATTGCACCTCCCATATTGAAAACAAAATGGATGTCATTCGGATATCCCGGATTATTCAAGGCAGGCTGATTTAATCCATTACCGCCATATCCATCCCAGTCACCCGAAAGTGTAGTGTCAATGTAAGGCATTGTTGTGGTCAGGTTATAAAATTTAGGAAGTGTAATGTCAGCATACGAATCAATCGTAGCATAGGCAAGAGCCACATAACCGCCCGATCCCTGTCCGCCTAATGCAATCATGTTATCGTCGATCTTGTACGGATTACTCATCGTAGCAATTGTGCTTCTGAAATAACGCACACATGACTTAACGTCCTGTACGGCTCTGTATACTGCATTCAGCAATGTTCCTGTACGTGTATCCTGATCCGGTGAAATCGGATTCCAGCCCAACCGGTAATCGATTGCAGCAGCTACATATCCTTTTTTTGCAAACTGCATACACATTTCAATAACAGAACTATCGCGCTTATCTCCTGTGCATTGCCCGTTTAGAGAAGTAGGAAGGAAGCTTCCGGTATGAATATAAATTACAAGCGGACGCAGCGTTGCAGTGTCTCCGGCAGGTTCATAGATATCCATTTGCAAGGTGTCTAGTGCGGGAGATCCTGTAATTACTGAAACGTTTATTCCATAAGTAATGTCAGAAGTGACATTGACAGAGGAGAAAACCGGCTCCAAATACCTCTGTTGCGCACTCAGGGTTATTGAAGTAATAGATAGAATGAATAGTAGAATTTTCTTCATGACATTTTGTTTTGAATTGAACTGTAAATTTAAGTTTTATTGTGTCAAATTGATGTTAACGGAAAAATAAGCCAGCCGGCCAACCAATGGTCCGCCATAGACCTGGTAAACCCTGTTATTCAACACATTCGACGCGCCCAATTTCAGAGTAGTCTTGATTTTTCTGATTTTATAATTTACCTGGGCATCGACAATTCCATAAGATTCAACATCACCCGTAAATTGCGGGGAACCCTCAAATCGAAATCCCTGAATCCATTTGTAATTGACATTAAATCCGACTCCTGTAATCCGCTTTCCAAAAAAATTAATTGCCATATCTCTTCCATTCAGTCCGAGGTTATACTTGTTAACCGGCGTATTAAAAGCAGGTATCAACGGGTCAGTCGACCCTCTGCGGTCGAGATAATTGTAAGAGTAGTTTGCAATTGCGGCATAATATTTTGCGAAATAATAATTGACACCGATTGAACCTCCCTGTGAAACAACCATGTCGGCCGAATTTGTTGCAATCCGGTAAGCCTGGTAAGACTTTAGAAAATTCTGATTCGGAGGATCATTGAAAGCGACATCAACACCGAATTTATAACCGATAAAATCGGTGTAGAAACTAAAATAGTAGTTGGCATCCAGGTAGAAATTTTCGAATACCGTACCGCGATAACCCGCTTCAATTGTTTTGACTTTTTCAGGTTGTACCGGATCAACATTAAAATAACTGAGCAGACTTCTGTCGAGATTGGGAGTATTCAGGTAATTCCTCAACGACTCAATTGTTACAAGCGAATCAAATCCTTCTATGTTTCCAAGCAGAATCGCCCGTCCGACATTATAATATAAATACTGATCTGAGAGAGTCGGATTTCGAATAGCGGAAGAGAAGGATACCCTGAATACATGATTTGCCTTTAGGGTATAGACCCCTGATAAGGCCGGTGAAAC
>CAZAON010000125.1:0-4281 GCA_964486655.1 uncultured Flavobacteriales bacterium | reverse complement strand
GGAAAGGGGCTCGATCCGTTAGTACTTGCCTGTCAGCAAAAGGAACAGCCATCAACATCCAAACTGGAACTTGCACAGTTAAAACAAAAAGTGCTCATTATCTGCGGCGACCGAGATTCGGATAATGGAAAAGGATCGGACTTGCAAAAGCTGATACCGAATTCAACATTTGTAGAAATACCTGGAGACCATAATACTTCTGCATACACATTCGAATTTGCCGAGAAAATCTTCTCCTTTTTAAGGAACTAAAATGAACTCTACTAATCTCAACAAGGTGAGATTATGAACCCGATTGGAAATACTCCTCTTGTAAAACTGGAACGATTATCAGAACCGAACTGCGCCGAGATTTATGTCAAGATCGAAAGCGCGAACCCGACCGGAAGCATGAAAGACCGCATGGCGCTTTCAATGATCGAAGGAGCGGAACGAAAAGGTCTGCTGAAACCGGGAGGGAGTGTGGTTGAATATACCGGCGGAAGTACCGGAAGTTCTCTTGCAATGGTCTGTGCCACGAAAGGATATAAAGCACATTTCGTTTCTTCGGATGCGTTCGCACGGGAAAAACTTCAAACGATGAAAGCGTTCGGCGCAACGCTCGATATCATTCCCAGTGAGAACGGCCGTATCACCGCAGCACTCATAACTTCGCTGATCGAGAGAGCGCGGGAATTAAGTACGGCTCCCAATACAATCTGGACCGACCAGTTCAATAATGTTGATAATAGAAATGCATATCATGCTATGGCGCGGGAGATGATCGATGTACTTGGAACGGACATTGATGAGTTCATTATGGGTGTCGGGACGGGGGGAAGTTTTTCCGGGAATGCCGAGATCCTGAAAAAGGAGATCCCGCATATCCGCTGCATCCCCATCGAACCGATGAATGTCCGCGCACTCTCCGGCGGCGATATTACCGGTGCGCATAAATTAGAAGGGATTGGAAGCGGATTCGTCCCGTCGATCTGCAGATTGGATCTGGCTGATGAAATTCTGCAGGTATCGGATAATGATGCGATTGAGACTGCACGAAAACTTGCTCGGATGGAAGGAATTTTCGGCGGTACCACTTCCGGAGCGAATGTGTGGGGAGCGATCCAGCGCGCTCGAAAGATCGGGGCGGGAAAAAAGATTGTTACTATAATCGTTGATTCGGGATTGAAATACCTCAACGGCGACCTGTATAAATTTTGAGCATCAGTTAAAACCACTCCTGGTGTTTTACCACTTAGGCACAAAGAGGTTTTGTAGGGACGGATGCCCGTCCGTCCTTTATAATTTAGCACCACCTCTTTTGTTCTTCTTCTGCTGTTTTGGGGTTCTTGGAGCAGGGGAAAAACGGATGCTCGCAAGAATTTTGCAAATGCCAAATAAGGGGTTGTGGAAAAATACCGAATTGACGTTATTGCTTTCCCTGAGAAAGCTTTCTACTTTGACTGCCGATGAATAGACCGATAATATTTATTGTATAAACAATTATACTTTTATTATCACATAAGAACTGTTGAGAATGTCAAAAAGATAAATGGAAATCATCGCAGAAATATTATTCAATCTCATCGGAGAAGCAATACTTCAGTTCATTGGCGAACTATTGATTGAATTTGGTTTTGGAAGTATGGTCAGTTCATTCAAACGACAGGATGAGGTGAGCAAACCGGTTGCATTGATTGGATGTTTTCTTGTTGGTGTGATCAGTGGATTTGTCATCGCAAAAATATTCAACGTCAGAATAATTCCTGTTAAGGGGATCGAAGGTTTGAGCTTGTTCGTATCCCCGGTCATTGTCGGATATGCGATGATGAAATGGGGAAAATACCGGAGAACAAAACAAAAATATACTTCGACATTATCAACATTTTGGGGAGGTTCTCTGTTTGCCTTCGGTTCAGCATTGATCCGCTTTTTGATGGTCCATTAATGTTCCTATCCGCATTCTCAAGAGAATTTTGCCAATGCCAAATTGTAGCGGATAACGTCTGACACGTTCTTCAGTGTCTGACGTTTGCGGGGGAGGGGATGTCTGATATGCTTTTCCATATCTGACATTTAACTAGGGAAAACTGCTGCAATCTACCGCAGCAAGTCTAAATGACTTCTTCGGAGATGTCAGACGATGAAAAGCTTCGTCAGACATCGACTAAATAGGGATGGTGGAAAATACCTGAATTCAGGTTTTGCATTCCCTGGGCAAATTTTCTACCTTTGCCAGTAATAATTTCTAATCCGAAACTGATCTTAAATTTTTTGGTAAATGCAGTCTATCCCTGTATTTGCAGGTATTATGATAGCAAAAGAAGCAAAAACGACATTTAACTTGTTTGGATGTAAGTTTATTTTTAGAAAAATCAAATACTCATTGGAAAAAAAGCCACAAAGTTTGGTATTAGTTATCTTAGAGGTGGGATTAAAAAACCAGGGGATAATTGTTTGAAAAATCCCAAAGATCTACAAGATCAATTAATCTCTTTATTTGGCAAGCAATTATTTGAAGAGACTGAGAAAAGGTTAATATTTGGTATGGTATATAGGATACCGGATACAATAAGCAGAATTCCTTCAAAGAAAAGAAAAAAAGGTAAAACGGATTCACACCCATTTGTTATTATTAAATATTTTAAAATGACTAATCGAATTGTAACGTGCGCACTTCGCACATCAGATTTGTTTCGAAAAGGAGTGTATACACCTGCTGAGGTTTTACCGAGTTTAGATAAGGAAGGTATAATTGTATTCGACGACTCATTTTCTATTGATGCACAAAAATTTATTAATTGTGATTGTTTAGGTATATTACCAGAACCTTATTATAGCAAATTGAAGAATGAAGTAGTAAACAAAGGGTGGCTATAAAGTCGACAACTAGATGGATATTGACCAACTTAAAAAATATTACCTAGAGAATAAACTCCCATATCATCACCCCAAAATAATGGACTGGGTGTTGAAAAATATCAGGAGTTATGTTTCTCATTATCCTCCCAAGCTTAGTCCAACAGGTGTCTGGGATAAGGAGGCATGTGAAACATTGCTGACTGATTTCATTGTTGGTAGAAGTGTGATAGACAGAAAAACTGGGGAAGGAAAAATCGTTAGTTACTTTAACATCGTAGAAGTATTTGATAGAGCAGATAATTTAAAAATCGCTGATTCATTGTTGAAAAATCAAATTCATTTTTTCTTTAGAAAGAATAAAGAAAAAGATATCAATGATAATTTAGTGCGAAGAATAAAAGAGATTGTTGTCAAAAATAAAAATATTAGATATTGGAAATTGGGTGGTCGTTTAGTTTTAGGGTTGAAAGTTTGGGAAATATCAGATCCAGGTCATTGGGATAGTTCAGATGAAGAATTATATCACTTATCGTATTCGGTTATTGGAGATTATGAACGTAGAATTTATAAAACGTATTCAGAGTATAGTTCTCCAGAAATTTCCGATAAAGATTTACAAAAGTTCCTCGTTGATATTTTAGCAATTGTAAATAAAAAATTAAACTTGTCGCAAATTCTATATGTATTAGGTTATAAACTAAGTATAAATGAGATTCAATTAGAATCTCTTGATGAAGAGCGTGAGGTGGGGAGGAATTTATATCAATCTATAAGTGCTGATGTTTCCCTGCCCGACGAAGAATTTGAATATGATGAAATTTATGATTTAGTTTGCAAAAGGCTTGATATGGCAAACAAAGAATTTTTACCACTTTTGGATTTTTTATTGCAAAATCCAAATTCTATTGATGAGTATGCAACCAAAAACAATCGTGCCAAATCAACAGTTTATCATCAGACGAAACAAATAGGATCGATACTCAATGAGTATGCGAAGACACCTTATGAGCAACATATGCTTTTAAATAAAATGCGCGAAAAACGTCTCCCTCAATTTAAATAATGTTACAATTGTTTTTACCCATTGCTGCTTTCCTCTTCATCTTTATTGTGAACAGAATCTGATCACTATACTAATTAAGAGAGGCATTTATGAAATCATTCAAACATCAAAGTAACGGAGCCCGATTGAAAAAAAGAAATACAATAAAGCGATCTATAACCCCCTCAATTAAAATTACCGAACAACAATTTGCTCTCTGGAGTGAATTCAAAGACAGACAGGAAAAAATTAACAAATTTGATGTAGTTCCTGGTGAAATATGGTCGACATCATCAAAAACTTCTTATCCTAATAGTTCAAAATCTGTCACGGATATCCCTTATTTGGTTCTTATTTTAGATATCGAGGATGAACATCTCCTGTTTAATGATAAGGAA
>CAZAON010000124.1:0-3853 GCA_964486655.1 uncultured Flavobacteriales bacterium | reverse complement strand
ACATCAATGAAATTAAAGAATGCATTCAGGCGTAAAATAAAACTATTTGAAATTCCCGATGGTGTAATAGTATAAACAGAGTTTGTATCAGGATCAACATCGATTGTATCACTAAAATATCCCGCTATATACAAATAGCCGTTATAATCAACAGCAATAGAAGTAACCTCATCGTCACCCGATCCGCCAAACGTACATGTTCTGTATAGCACTCCATTGGAATCATACTGGCAAATAAAAATATCATCATATCCGGCCGAAGAGACATACTGAGCAAAATTCGGATCAGGATCGATATCAATCGTTCCCTGAAACACACCGGCAACAAAAACAAATCCCTGAGCATCGTGTGTCATACAAACGGTTTGCGCGCTTCCTGTGCCGCCGGCGCTTTTACTCCATAACCATGCAGGACTCTGAGCAACTGAAATCGTTGAAATAAATAAAAAAGAGATAAATGTTAAGATTAATTTCATTTGATTTGGATTAATAATCTTTTAAAGAATTTGAATAATACACAATGTATAAAAGATTTAATTAATGATGAAAATGTACTACAGAAATATATTTTACCTGCCTTAATTGTGGCAGTTGCGACGTATTTCCATAATTACATTTTTCAAATAGTAATTTAATTAACCGGAATACGGAATCATTTTGAATTAGCCAACTTAATAGTTTGCCTTTGATTTCCATTTTCAACTACACCATAATAGATCCCGGAAGGGTAAGCGCTCAGATCCACATCGATACTTTGTCTCACATCTGAATTTCCTTCTACCATCGCTAATTTTCTTCCGGACACATCATAAATACTAAGATCGACATCATTTTTCAAATCCTGGCTAAGTAGAATACGAAATTTTGAGTTTTCGAGACTTAACAGCTTTGTCTTTAGTTCATTTCTCGTTTCATTAATTGTAGTACTTACATCAAACGTTATATCATCAACATGAGAATAAATTCCAGGCTGGTTGGAAAGGTTTCCAAACATGATATTCACAGTGTAATTATCAACTGCAGCGGTTACCGTATAATTAATATTTACCGTGAATGCGGTCCAGTTGAGAATAGACCCTGTAAAAGGAGTATTAATGCCGCCATCACCTAATTCAATGTTATTGGAATCATATACTGTTACGTCTACGCTTAATATGTCTGTGAAAAACGGATCGTAAAGCGTCCAAAATCCAGTTAAGGTTGATGGATTAATAGTGTTTGAGAAGGGTGCATGTTCCAGCGTGAGAAGCGTTAAAGTATAATCTGATACTGTGCTGTCATAGACCGTAACCATTTTAAGGGAATAACCGGGACCATTGACCCTGTCAGTATCTGGCATTGCACCGGGTGAATCATACATTTGATTGGTTGTAGTCCATCCTACAAGATCCATTCTTCCCAACGAGTCTAATGCCCAATTGGAAAAATCGCCATTTGGGATTTGACTGTAAGATTGTGACAGGAAGAAACTGAAGAAAATTAGTAGCGTTGATAGTTTTAATAGAGATCTTTTCATATGATTTAGTTATTAGTTAGTTCTTTAAGATTTTAAAACATTGATAAGACTGGTTGTAAAAGTACTTAATTAAATAGAACCCGGGATTTAAGTTTCCTAAATAAATCGATGTCCGGTCGGACTGACATCCCAAAGTAATTATTTCTTTACCGGTGATATCCATTAATTGAATTTGCGCATCACGGCTAGTATTTTCAATCAGTAAATTATCTGTTAAAGGATTCGGATAAATACTAAGTTGACGATCATGATAAGTTTCATTAACATCTACACCGATGCAAGGTCTGAATCGGGAAACCATGCGTTTTAAATTAAGAGGAGGAACAGTGTCTATGTATACCGGTAGCTGATCTAATCCATACCATGGACTTGTTTGCAATGGGAATGGTCTATAGCCATAAGCCGGAACACTTTGATAACAGCCGCTATTTCCATTTGATTCGGTTTTAACAGCATAACCATTTTGAATGCCGCCGTTAAAACTTGTGCTTCGACCCACGATCAAATAACCTCCGTCGGTTGTAGTAATTCCTTTCAAAGCTTCCTCATCTCCGGTTCCGCCATACAACATTGACCATTCCAAATCACCTGCGGCATCTGTTTTAATTGCATAAATATCTTTGATATTATTTTTAAGAGACCAACCACATACAAAATACCCACCATCCGGAGTAATAGCAATTGAATTTGGGACATCGTCATTTAAGCTGTCTCCATAGCTTTTAGACCATTGCATATTTCCGGATGCATCAGTTTTTATCAAAAGATAATCATCAATATAACTTGCACCTATACCAGAAGTTTTCCCACAAGCAATGTACCCTCCATCTGCAGTCTGTTTTACACAGGTAAGCCATTCTGTTCCGAAGCCACCGTAACCTTTTGTCCAAATAGTATCACCATTTGCATCGGTTTTGATTAAATAACCATCAAACGTACCTGTGATTGGTCCCTTCCCATAACCTGTAAACAGATAACCACCATCGCTGGTTTGTATTGCCTCATATGCATAAGTATGATAATTTGGAACAGACAAATGTCTATTCCACAAGGAATCACCATTCTGATCTAATTTTAAAAAAAATGCATCATTATCTGCAGTTGAGCAATCCATTGCAAAGAGATATCCTCCATCGGAACATTGGATTATAGATCTTGAATAATATGATCCACCAATAGAACTTATATATTTAGTCCATAAGGAATCCCCATTTGAATCAGTTTTTACAACAAGTATTTTTCCAAGAGGAGGATAGGCTTCGGCGGTGAATAAATAACCTCCATCAATGGTCTGAATAAGTTTTAAAAGTCTATCGTCAATCCCGGTTGAAAATATCTTTGTCCAGGTCGTATCTCCATTAAAATTAGTTTTGATAATGATTGCATCATAACCTGTGGAATCGTGAACAGTAGCTCCACCCAAAATAAATCCGCCATCCGAAGTCGCAACAACATCTGTAATTTCGGCTTTTACAGATGAGTAGAATATGTTTTGGTAATAAAGCTGACCAAACAGCAAAGAAGGAATAAAAAAGAAGAAGGTAATTAAGAGACAGTTGAGAGTTATAGTCTTCATGGAGAGGGAGGGGTTATTTTAATAATTAAGGTCGTAGAAATAATATGGATATATATTGCATCAATTAAAAGAATCAAACTTTGCTCGAAATTACATTTTTCATGAAATCGCTTTCTTATGTCCTGATATGTATTGATGAATATTTGTACAATTTGAGAAATTTAGTTTTGCCGATAACTCTTGTAAAGCAAAAACAAAATATTTTTTTCATTTCTTGAGAGAACTTCACCAAATTAGTTTTTTTCTTTAATGTGCCTTTGTTTAATACTAAGTTTTTTGAAATTGTTGTAAAGACAGAATCATTATTTTAATAAATATTACATAAGCCAATAATTTTTCAGAATTGCAAGTTGTTAAATTTAATTATTAATTGATAATATTAAAACAATATGACAAAAAAATGTGCATACGGAATTTAAAGGCATAAATTCCGGATTATTGGATTCGACTATTGACATTGGAAATGATGGGCTTGTAACGACTCCAGTTAATCCATTTGCAAAGGACGCATATGGATTTACCCTGGGATACTTCCATAACGATTTTACGCCAATAGGTGGCACTCCTTTTGAAATTGACTATTACATGACAGGATCGGGGTCTGCTTTTGGAGATGAATCGTATCCCTCCGGTGAAGTACATATTGCCTGAACCCTTTTCATAATATTTCTTTGTAGCGATAAAAACCAAATCGCTATGGAAACTCAAAACAATGTACGAAATGGCTGGCGAACACGCGAGCAAAAGCAAGAAATAATTCT
>CAZAON010000123.1:0-3239 GCA_964486655.1 uncultured Flavobacteriales bacterium | reverse complement strand
CAGGACATACATAAGTACATGATACATTTTGATCATAAAATTTCCATTGTTGAAATTGAAAAACTGCAGCAAAAAATCGACAATAGCTTTGGTTATTACGAATTCAAAGTAACCCAAACAAATGACAATGATATTTTTATTCAGAGTAATTATATTGTGAAAAATCTAATCGTTAAAGCAAACGATGCTTATAAGGTAAATGATATTTTCAATGCAATCAATGCTTCGAATGAAATGAATTTAAAGATAATGACGATGGATTAATTAGAATTTAAATCTACGTGTGAAACTTTCCCTGTTTTTTTTGACACGAAGTTCACAAGTAATATCGCATCCCAACCTTTGCGATTTGCGCCTTTGCGAGAAATACACTAAACATTTTTTCAACACGAACTTCACAAGTAATATCGCATCCCACTCTTTGCGCCTTCGCGCCTTTGCGAGAAATACACTAAACCCTGATCCCCGCGCCTGAGCATGAAATTATTTCCCAACATACCCGTTGAAAAATTATAAACCTCCACCGGTTATCACAGAACAAAAAGCATATTTTTGCGATGGATGTCCCTTCTTAAAATTTCAGAAGTATTAAGTAAATATCTTCCGCCACCGGCAGTTGAGATGTGTGCCACATGGATTGTTAAGAAAAATATCCATCTGAAGCTGACACGCGGAAGAGCCAGTAAATTCGGTGATTACATGCCCTTATCCCCCGGTGAAGGACATCGCATTACCGTAAATTATGACCTCAATAAATATTCTTTTCTTATTACTTTCGTTCACGAAGTTGCGCATCTTGAAACCTTCAACAAGTATAGGGGGCGGGTTGAACCGCACGGTAGAGAATGGAAACAGGAATTCCGGATGCTGCTCTCCGCCTTTGTGAATCGGGGAATATTCCCCGACGACATTCGCACAGCGCTTTCCGATTACATGCTAAATCCCGCCGCTTCCAGTTGCAGTGATCATAATTTACTAAGAGCACTCAGAAAGTACGATAATCGTCCTGAAGAGATTTTACATCTTGAAGATCTGCCGCATGATGCAGTATTTCAATTGCATCAGTCGCGCTCCGGACAAATATTCAAGAAAGGTCATAGAATTAGAAAACGCTTTCATTGCATGGAGATAAATTCCAACAGGGAGTACTTTGTGAGTCCGATGGCGGAAGTTTTGTTATTGAAGAATGAAGTCCCGAATCTTCGGGAGAAGATTGAAGATTAAATCTAACTATTCAATAATAACACTCCTTCTAAACATTCGTCTATCATCCAGATTCAACAACAGGATATACGTTCCCGGTTTAGTTCCTGTCAGATCTACAACAATTTCATTTTTTCCGGAAGAGATTACAATTTCATTTCTATAGATACTTTCATTCAGCACATTGAATACTGAAATGACTCCGCGAGTGTCAGATTCACTATTGAAATAAATTTTAGACACACCGCCGTTAGGGTTTGGATATAAGATAATATCATTCGCTAATTTGTCTTCAACGGTCGTAATTCCCAAGCGACAATTCAGATTTACATTAATATTCTTGTTTTTCACCGGCGACATTCCACAACTGTTTACTGAAGTAACTGATAATACTACCGGACTTGTAGAAACCGTTGCGAATGAAACTACAACTGAAGTCGTTCCCTGGCCTGAAATGACTTGTGCGCCACCTGTAACCGACCAGAAATACGATGTTGCGCGTGCAGCCTGTCCAATACTATATGTTGCTGTCGCTGTCTTACACGGCGAACCCGGTCCCGAGATTCCTCCCGGTTGTGCCGGCAATTCAGAGCTGACACGCCTGTTCTTTACTCCGCTGTTTCCTTTACAATTCGAAGCATATACTTTTACTTTCTCATCGACGAAACCCGGCGAAAAATTAACAACAATGGAAGTTGTTCCCTGCCCTGATAAAATTGTAAGTCCGCCCGTAACTGACCATACATAGTTACTTGCATTCGGAATAGCATTAATGCTGAATGTCGCTGTCGTACCCGGACAAACCCTTGTAGGTCCCATAATAGCTCCAGGAGCATGCGGCTTTGAAGTAATCGAAATTACATTTCTGCAAAAAACAGGACCTGTA
The DNA here is from genome assembly GCA_964486655.1 of uncultured Flavobacteriales bacterium. Taxonomy (GTDB): domain Bacteria; phylum Bacteroidota; class Bacteroidia; order AKYH767-A; family 2013-40CM-41-45; genus JADKIH01. The sequence goes on along the minus strand of CAZAON010000123.1, from coordinate 1,150 downwards.
CCGCAGCCATTAGTCGCCTTTGCGCAAATAAATCCGCCCTTAAATTTTGATGTTACAGTAACCGTGATGCAATTTCCCGTTGAAGATCCCACCATTCCAACAGGAAGTGTCCATGTATAGTATGTCGCTCCAGGCACCGGACTGACACAATAAACGATTACATTGCCTTTGCAAACTCCTGCAGGTCCGGTCATAGATGCAGGAGCTCCGGGCGTTGAACCTGTTTGTTGAATTGTAACAGTTGCAACAGTTACGCAGTTGTTGGCATCCGTAACAGTTACAGAATAATTTCCGGCAGTAAGACCGCTAATAGAAGGAGAAGTTTGTCCTCCCGGCATCCATAAATATGAATAACCCGGAGTACCGCCGGAGGCATTAGCAGTAATTGAACCGGTTGCCGACCCGCAGAGAGACGGTGTGGCAATAGGGTTTAAATCCAATTTAGGTGGTGATATTAAAGTTGCAGACATTGATACCGTGCAATTCGCGGCGTCAGTTACTTCAAATATATACGGACCGGAAGGCAAATTGCAAAACGTCCCGGTTCCAAAATATGGCGGCACTCCCCCATATGCAGATATTGTTATACAGGCAGTGCTGCCATAACAAGTGATTGGAGAAACCACTGCCGTAATTCCGGGAGCATTATTGATATGTGAAATTGCACCGGTTAATGAATCACATAAATCAATCGTGCAATTATCGCCATCACTAATATTTACTGAAGTATGAAAAATACCGGTAACAGGGTCGCAGCCATCAAGAGTACATTCATTTCTGTCGTCGATATCTACCGGATTATGGTATATACCTGAAAGAGGATCACAGCCATCAGTTGTACAAACATTACTATCATCAACTGAAACCGGTGTATGATAAACTCCGGTTACAGGATCACAACCATCAATTGTACAAACATTATTATCATCAACAGAAACCGGTGTATGATAAATTCCGGTTACAGGATCACAACCATCAATTGTACAAACATCATTATCATCGGTTGAAACTGGTATATGATAAATTCCGGTTACAGGATCACAACCATCAATTGTACAAACATCATTATCATTGGTTGAAACTGGCGTATGATAAATTCCGGTTACAGGATCACAGCCATCAATTGTACAAACATCATTATCATCGATTG
>CAZAON010000122.1:0-7798 GCA_964486655.1 uncultured Flavobacteriales bacterium | reverse complement strand
TCGAAATCTCATTTTACATGTAAGGTCCAGAAGATGGCGATATCTGTTTATCATGCTATTAATGGGATGCTACTTTTTTTATCTGTTCAAATATAAGGTACTTGAATATTCTTCCACAGCAACTTTTATCGTCAATGACAGGGGACTTATTGCCAATTCGCTCGGGCTTGAAGGGCTATCAACAAATGAAAATTTTACCCGTGTCTTTGAACTCGCAAATTCGATTTCCACTCAGATTCATTTGATAAGAAAATTCAACCTGCTTCAACATTATGGAATTGATTCAACCAATGAATTTTATCTGCAGAAAGCTATTGCACAAATAAGATCAAAGATTGTAGTTTCAAAGAGTCCAATGAATACAATTTCCGTGACTGTAAAAGACCCTTACCGTTACCTCACTGCTGAAATGGCCAATGAAATTGTCGATTATATTGAAAAAATGAATCGCGATTATTATGTAAGAAATATTCAGCAGCGACTCAGAATTTCAAGGGGTCTGACCAGTCAGAATGAAAATGACAACAATGCCAGAATAGCAGAAATTGAAAAACTAATAAAAGAAATCAACCAGTTGATTACCAGCGGAAAAATAAATCAATTGACCAGTTATGAACTTTCGGGGCAACAGCAAAATCTTGCAGGCGTAATCGCACTACTTAAGAATTCTACAAGTGAATTGATTGCCTCTCAAAAATTATATGCATTATCGATACAGGCATTGAATTTCCAGGAGTTACCAACAACAACACCCATTCAACAAGCTATGCCTGCATTCCGTTCGACTAACTTTAGCGCTGTTTTATACAGCATTGGAGCTATGATAGCTGTATTTTTCATTCTCGTTATTCAGGGATATTTTTACATGCACTATAAGCACCTTATTAAATTAATTTTGACCGGCCGTTGAGATGAATAAATCCGTCATTATTGTTGCTGCCGGTTCGGGTTTGAGAATGGGATCTTCAATTCCAAAACAATTTATCGTTATTCAGGGGAAACCAATTCTCATGCATACAATTCAGCGTTTTTATACTTATGACAGTGATATCAATATCATCGTCGTATTACCGGACGGCGAAAAAGAAAGGTGGAATTCGCTTCTTGAACAATACAGCTTTCCCATAAAACATAAAATTGTTTCAGGTGGTGAAACGAGATTCGATTCGGTTCTTAATGGATTGAAAGAAGTGGAGAACGGAATTGTCGGTGTTCATGACGGTGTGAGACCATTGATTTCTTCTGAATTAATTTCCCGTTGCTTTTCTGAAGCCGAAAAATTCTCAAATGCAATTCCGGCAATACCGGTTACAGACACAATCAGAGAAACCGGACCGGCAGGTAGCAAAACCATTGACCGCTCAAACCTGCGTCAGGTGCAGACTCCGCAATGCTTCGATGTTGCCGGATTAAAAAAAGCCTATGCAAATGCAAAAGCGAAAAATTTCACTGATGATGCCGGTGTTTTCGAAAATGACGGGAATAGTATTCATTTAATCCCGGGAGAAAAGCGGAATATTAAAATCACAGATCCGGATGATCTGGTGATTGCTGCCGCTGTAATGGCTTCTGGAAGTCAACTATTAAAATAAACTCAGATAAGATTTTAATAGTAAGCCCCGGCCAAATGACCGGGGCTTACTATTATTACTTAAAATTTCTTTTTGCAAACAAGTCTTACCAACTATCCTTATCCTTTACTGCTTTTTCAACCATTACCGCATTCTTGAGTGAGTTAATTGTTTCTACGGCATATTTATCCATCTGCTGTAAATAGTCATTATAAATGGGAGAATAGGAAGGTGATTTCATATTACTCCAGTTTTCACACGGATAATACGATGTTTGTTTCCAGTTAAACTCCGTTAATTCGTAGCGGAATCTGCCTGCTTTTGAGGCAACATTAATCGTGTATTGAACAATACCTCCATCCGTTTTACCGGCATCATTCGGACTTAAATTAGTTATTCTGAAACGGGGCTTTCCCAAAATACTCATCTTGATACTGTCGTTTTCACGAATGACTTCAGTAGGATTTTTATAGTATGTTTTAAACCACTGATAAATCCTTTTATACAATTCTTCAGCGGCAACATTTTTAACCTCCACTACTCCTTCGTACGTGTAGAGTTTTGTAATGCTGTCAATGGGTGGTGAAAATGGAGTTGTAAGTGTGTTCTTCTGGCCGAAAGAAATTAATGATACTCCCGCCAGCAGAATTGCCAGAATTATTTTTTTCATAATTGATTGGAATTTGATTCTGTAAAAATAATTGAAAAAAGCGTTCACGCTTTCAGAATCTTCAGGTCTTCACTTTAACCTTAATTTTGGTACCGGGCTTTAATAAACGGCCGTCTTCTATCTTATTAAGTGACTTTAATTCTTCTACCGTTGTCCCTTCGTAGCGTTTAGCGATATTAAAAAGAGTGTCGCCGGGGGCAACTGTGTGATATAGATAATTTGCATGGGTACTCTTTTCGACAACCTTAGTAACTGTTGGCTTGGTTGCTTCCTGTTCATCAACTGACCTGTTCAAATCAACTTTCTCAGCTTCTGTTAATAAAAGCTGATCATCCTCCGTTTCACTGCCGTTCAGCGGTTTTTCAATATAAATGCTGCGAGGCTGATTTACATAAACGGCTAAAGAATTGCCGGCAATTAGTTTATTAGTACGGGATAATTTTGATTTATTCCATGTTTTAACCTGAGCCGATGTACATCCGTATTTCTTCGCAATAGAAGCTAATGTTTCGCCTCTCCTGATTTTATGATACTTTTTAACTGTTTCGTTTATGGTTACATACTTACCGTTCGGACTAACCTTTTGAGCATAGGAAGGTCCATTCGGATCAAGCATAGAAGGGCAAGATGGTCCGAGTGGATCAAGAGCAATCGTCGTGTAATAATTATTGATCATGTCCTTTACGACTTCATTACGAATTTGCGGACCACGGCATCCAAGTACGATGCTTACCAGTCTGTGATCACATTTCGCAGTTGTCGCAACGAGACAAAATCCGGCGCGCTTTGTATATCCGGTTTTTAATCCGTCAACCTCACCTGAAAAATCAATCGTAAGTCTGTTATGATTGCGAATAACGCTGCTGCTTCTTCCGTTTTCGATATTCGCATATCCCATACCGGCAATCTCCAGTATCTCATCGTACTTCAGCATTTCCAAGGTAAGAATTAAAAGATCTGAAGGAGATGATGTATTATCGAACATGGAATGTGGCGCAGGTAAACCGGTCGGATTTCCATAATAGGTATTCATCATTCCGAGTGATTTTGCCCGTGCATTCATGCGGTCAATCGTTTCCTGGAGGTTTCCGCAACCCAGATGCCTTGCCAACTGTTCTGAACATTCGTTATTTGAAGCAATCATTGCAGCTTTGAATACATCACGAAGAGAATAATTGACATCCTGTTTGACTCTTTTCTTATGACGGCCTCTGCCCATTACTATTTCGCGCGTCCATTTTACCCTGTCTTCCCAGGTAAACATTCCCGCCTTGATATCTTCAATCGCAAGGAAAGCCACCATCATTTTTGTCAGTGAGGCCATTGGATAAGGGTTCGACATGTTTTTCTGCCAAACAACCTTGCCATTAACGGCATCATATAGTAAACCGGCTCTGATTTCACCTTCATTTACAGGAATTACAGCCTGCGCTTCCACTGAAAAAGGATTTACAATAACAGAATCAATTGCATTCGGAACCACACCTGTAACCGGAGTCTCTGCAATAGAGAATCCAATGCCTGCAGACATGGAACTGATTAAAATAAATAAGAATGCCTTGATCTTCATGTTAAGTTAAAGCCTGATAATGCAAATAAGCCGCATCATCGCTGCCAGTCAAAATTCTTGGGCGAATGACAGTAGCAGGTTGTGTAACGTATCTTTTTTATACTTAAATTAAGCAGATAACGTTGCCTGATTTCGGATATTATTTGATGGCAAAATAAAACTTTTTTGATAAAAAAGGAGGAAATTCTTTCCCTTTCCTTACAATTGGACAAATGAGAAAAACGTTAAAAAAAGGCAAAAAAAGGGGGTGTCAGTTCTTCTTTTCGAACTCTAGCTCTGTAAGTCCGGTTGCGCCATCCTGATCATTCGCGATGATCAGAAATTTATCATCAAGCTTAATGATTTGCCAGGTTCCTGTATTTATGCGAATACGCGCCGGATAGGTAAAAACAGGCTGAACATTCTCAATCTTTATCTCAGCTTTTGAAATTGTAGTGTTCACAGTATAATTCGAAATACCATTCTGATTGTTGTTTAACATGGAAACCTGATTCTCATCAAATGTCCATGACTCCTGATGCTCATACTTGCTGCCATCCTGGTTGATATCATATTTAGGAATGGCGTTTAGTTTCCATGTGCCTTGTAACTGGCTTTTAATTCCGCTTTCAGATTTAAAATATTCTTCCTTACTACATGAATTAATAAGAAATGCTGAAAGCACCAATAGAACGAGGGTGTTGAACCGTTTCATGATGTTGTAGTGTTTATATGTAAAGATAAAATTTTTTGTCATTTAATCGCCACCATTTTAATTTTTTCTTCAATAAGGGTTGTTGAATAGCCGGGAAGAAAGTCAATTGTCTTAACCTGGCCTTTCTTCGCCATGACTATATCATAGCCTGCAATCTGTTCCGGTTTATAATCACTACCCTTAACCAGGACATCGGGCTGTATCTCTTTTATCAAATCATAGGGCGTTGGTTCATCAAAAAGCACCACTGCTGTTACAAAATGCAAAGAAGCCAGAACCATTGACCGTTGAATTTGATCGTTTATTGGCCTGTTTGGGCCTTTTAAACGGGTTGTCGAGGCATCGGTGTTCATTCCTATCACCAGAACATCGCCCTCATCGGCCGCTTTTGAAAGGTAGTCTATATGGCCCAGGTGTAAAATGTCGAAACACCCGTTTGTGAATACGACCTTTTTCGAAAAAAACCTCCATCTCATTATTTCATGAATGAGGTTTTCCCTTGCGATAATCTTGCTTTTAATTATTTCCAGTGATGTTAGCTTCTCCATTTTTCTTTTTCAAAAACAAATATAGAAATGAAAGTCCGCCCAGTAAAATTACTACTACGGTCTGACTTGTATGCATTAATGTTGCAAAGGTAATCCCATGCTCGGGAGTTACCCCATATAATATCAATCCCTGCGAAACGAGCAGATGGTATGCACCAATTCCTCCCTGCACCGGGGCGCTCATACCCATTCCTCCGACAACAAGTACAAACAGCCCCGCCTTCCAGCTTAATCCTGACGTAGCTTCAAGAGCAAAAAAGCATATATAGGACATGAGAAAGTACATGGTCCAGATGAGTATGGTGTGCAGAATAAACCCGAGCGGATTTTTCAGTTTGCGAACGGTATCAATTCCGCCAACTACGCCCTTGGCCAGAGCGGAAATTTTTGCCGCAAGTCCGCCCGCTTTCGAATTGCGTCTCAGCAAAAAATAAATGATTCCAATCAATACTACGGCGATTGTAAACGTAATGAACGGATGGTTGTAAATAGCTGAAAGCTTTGCAGTCAGCGGTGTATATATGTTGTCATTCAGAAAATTTCCCAATCTTTCGAACTCAAGAACGGCTACTAATATGATCAGGAGAAGCAGACAGAGTACATCAATGATTCGCTCGATAATAACTGTTCCTAATAGCGAGTTGAATGGAATTTTCTCAACATTGCTGAGTGTTCCGCAACGTGTAACCTCTCCAAGCCTCGGAACAGCGAGGTTTGCCAGATACCCAATTAGCAATGCAGCTGATGTATTTTTAGGTGAAGGTTTATACCCAAGCGGCTCAATGAGCATATTCCATCTCAGTGCCCTGCTGTAAAAAGCAACAAGCGATGTAAAAATAGAAACAGAAAGCCAGAAAAAATCGGCTTTCATGATTTCATGAATCGTTTCATGCAGGCTAACACCCTTAAATGCCAGCCATAACATTCCGATCCCGATTCCGAGAACGAGAACGTACTTTACGATTGCGATAATTTTTTCTTTCACAATTATGCCGTCATACTGTTTTCACTGATAGATTCAAACAAAGGAACTCTGGTATGATCATTTATTCGTTTTAAGTCGACAGTTACAGAACCATCTGTCATTGGTTTAACGATTGGTTGAAATTTAGCGCCGATAACAATTTCATCTGCAAGATATGAAGTTCTCGCCTGAACTGTTTGCGAAAATGTTTCTTCATAAGCACGAATCATTACAAGAAATTCAACTTTTCTCTTTCGGAAATCATCCTCGGTCCAGCCATAAATCGGACTCTCCACATCTATCGGATGAACAATCGTCCAACTCATGGTTAGTAAAGTCACCTTTGTCAGTTCTAGCTTAAGTGTAGCGAAACGTCTTGTATTTTCGTTTTTATCAATGTATGCCATTACAATGGTTGCTTCCGGATCCAGCAATTCACTTTTGTTTTTATTGGCGATTCTCAGCATTAATCCGGTTATGCCTTTGTAGGGTGCAATAAGAACATTATGGCTAAATTCAATATTTGCCACCGGCCTCGAAAATCTCGCATATAGCAAGCCCGTTGCAATGGCAAATGACAGCAATCCGACAAGTGATTCAATCGCTGCAATCGTACTGTCGATCGGACCAACCGGATTTAACCTGCCGTATCCGACAGTTGTGAGTGACTGGCTGCTGAAAAAAAATATTTCCATGAATTTTTCATAAGGAGAATTGTAAACCATTCCGCCTATGTGCTCCGAATCAATCAAAAAATAAAGAGTTGCAAAAAACAGGTTAACGACCAGGTATGCACAACCAATAAAAACAAAAAATTTCCACCACTTCATTGTAATGAGTGTGTGATAGAAACGAGAAACTGAATACAATGCGCCACCGGTCCGGTTAACATTGCTGCTGCCGTCCTTATTCATTAGTCGCAGAGACCCTTCGACCTTGTTCCCAAAGCCGATTTCACGAAATTCGTCCTGCTTAAAAATTTTACGTGTAGACATAACCAGAATCGTAATTATTATTCCTTAATCTCCGTCACTCCGCCCGATATGATAAATTTCATTGCATCGGTACCGGATGATTTTAACGGACGAATATTCGAACGTGGAACGATAATAAGTTCGCCCGCGAAGCTATATGAAAATGGCAGGTAAACAGCGACAAGATCGTTTTCAAGTCCGAGGTCATTTAGTTGTTCCTGTGTGATAAATCCGATGCGGTTGATATCAGACTCCTTATTAATCTTAACGAGAACCGGCTTATTGAATCTTCTCTTTTCACCGACGAATGCATTGATCAGGTCCTTAACAGATGAATAGATGAGTTTGACCAAAGGCGCCTTTTCCATCCAACGCTCAAGGTAACTGAACAAGGGATTCCGGATGTATCTTTCGCTGATGAAACCCACCAGGGCGACAAATACAAAAATAGTCAGCAACCCCAATCCGGGGATCTGAATATTAGGTAAGCCGGGAATATGAATAGGTATCTGAAAAGGCAACAGGTTGTCGATCCAGAGAATACTCTTGAATATTACCCAGACAGTAATGACGATGGGGACTACGAACAGCAGGCCCTGAAGAAAGTAGTTTAGGATTCTTTTCATTTGAGGGCGAAGGTAGGATTTAGTCTTGAGTCTTGGGGTTTGGGGTTTGAGAAAAGTTGGTTGAGGGAATTAGGATGGTGGATTATGGATTAAGGATTATGGATTAAGGATTAAGGATTAAGAATTAAGGACGAAGGATTAAGGACAAAGGATTAAGGACAAAGGACAAAGGACAAAGGAC
>CAZAON010000121.1:0-2208 GCA_964486655.1 uncultured Flavobacteriales bacterium | reverse complement strand
CAGATAAAGAATGTAACGTGTAAATCCTTCATCCATTGGCTGGTCAATTCTAAGTATTGATCCCTTCATTAAATATCCAGCACCTTCAATTTTATAATCATTTCTCAGTTGTATATACTTTACGCTAGCGTTTTGTTGCTTACTACTTCCTAATAGAATAAAGGCACCCGCACCGATAGTTAAGCCTAAAATAAATACTAAAATTCTATTCTGCATTATTTAATTATTTGTTGTGTGTTAATTTTTTGGTAATAGCTTAGCCGGTGATTTTAAATTATCCTGAGGCATAACAGTACTAGACATATCAATTTTTATCTTACTAATGTCAAGTGGCTTAAATGCAGTGGGCTTAAAAGTAGTTAGCGAACCTCCTCCTTTAGGGTATTCTGTTCTAGTTAATAGTAGATTTTTGAAGGACGATTCCATTGTTTCAGAAGCATTATTGGGTCTGTTCTCACCACCTAACCAATTTAGACCAATAACATTTAAACCTTCGCACGTTAAAGTCATGCAGTTATTATTATTGTAATGATAATCTTCCTTTAATTTAAAAGCAGTTCCGCCACCGCCAGGTACAGCACCAGTCTTATATTTTTCTCCTGCATCAATCTTCTGCTGAAAAAACGACATTACCTGTTTATCCTCAGCAGCAGTTGTTGGCTGCATATAACCTGTAGAACTTCTAAATTTCTGCTCATCTGCTAAATATGATTTTGAATTTGAGTAAACATTTAAAATGCCTTCGCCTTCTTGATCAAACAGCCCTCTAGTTGCACCGTATCTTCCAAAATCATAAACCATGTCATAGCCCTCTGCTGCATTGAATACTCGTAAAGCTGCATGACCGTAAGGATGTTCTTCACCATTTGCATCAGTGTAAGGCTTGCCGATTATCAATTCTACGCTATCCCCTTTAACATCTATATGCACTAAGGGATTATTAAGAACAGATGCATAGGGGCTGATTCCAGAGTATAGATGAGCCAATCTATCAGGACTATTCCACCTCACCAGTCTTGCATCATACATCCTGCTCCCGAAATCGATACTATTTCCAACTCCCTTGATTTCATCATCTTTCTCCTTTCCGTTAAATCCGAATCGATAATCATTACTGGTAAAGCTCCTCCCCGGTTGCAACATCCCAAACGGATAGTAATCGTTTTGTGAAGAAATCTCCGGAACATAAGCATCGGCATGCCCATCAGAATTCACATCGATACCAATATGCTTATCTGTAATTGTAGTTAACACATTGCCCAGATGATTAGTTAATTCATACCTCTTTAATCCAACCTGGCTTGTTGCAGGCTGTGAAGGGGAAGGTGGACATGATGAGCAATAAATTGGCAAGTTTTCATTTTTAATACCTAATCGGGAGCTTCCATAAATATTAAATTCGCTTAAAGCTATTGTATCATAATTTCTGTACTCATATATAGCCAGAATATTTCCCTGCGCATCACGGTAATAATAAGTATATGTATCTACGTAATTATTATCTGTTACTTTTTCACGGATTCTATTACCAAACGCATCATATGCGTACTCACTTGTAAATCCTGAAATGGCATTGTAGACATATGATAGTTTACCGGAACTGTTCCAATTGTAATAACATCCTTCCGCAACATCTGAACTTAAATTTCCATCCTGATCATAACCGTAATTATTGACAGACTGATCGTCGATATCAATGGTGCCACCATAAGCTGCCGCTGAGACCGTATCGTCTACATATTGCAATTGATTAGTCCCTGAGGTATAATGATACGTTAAGCTGTCCATATCAACTCCGAAACCGTTTGTTTGAGTTCCATTCCTGAAATACCCTAAGATATTACCATTCGGATCATACTTTACTCCTTCCCTATAATCATCCAGTGCAGGAGACGTCAACCATTCATTTGAAGCAGGGTCAGCATTATTAAATGCCAACTGCCCGGTCAATCGATTTAGCTGATCGTACTTATAACTATAACCTACTGTTGGATAATTCATACTATCAAGTGATACAACGGTATTCCTAATGTTTCCATTGTATAATCCGTTGTCCATAAAGGTAGCATTTTTATATGATTCATCGTATCCCTCCGGTGAACCACGTGTCTAAGATAACATTCTGAAGAATATCTTTAACCCTTTTTCCAATAATTCGGGAGCAGTATATAAAGCTCTGATGCTTTTGTTTCCGGAAGTTTAACTAAG
>CAZAON010000120.1:0-6178 GCA_964486655.1 uncultured Flavobacteriales bacterium | reverse complement strand
ATAAACGGAAGAAAGAATTACACTATCTAAAATAGGAGTTGTACTATCTCCATAATGTTTTTCAAAGATTGCTCCTTCAATTGTCGTGTGCCAACCAAAACCAGAATAAAAAGGTGGTACTTTGATTTTATATTCCAGATTAAAAGTTTCTTCCGCCCAGTTAAGTCCAGCAGGTTCGCAAGTGCAACCTGTAGGACATGGAGTAGCTTGAGTGTTCTGATTGTCCTGATTATTTTCGGTTGAGTCACTATTCTTTTTACAGCTACAAAAGTTAACAAGAAAAACTAAAGCAATCAGTCGGAGTATTGTTTGTGTTGGTTTCATCCTCTGTTTATTTCTTGCAGAATGTTTGAAGTCGCTGTGTCGCCCAAGAGTTTCCGATAACGTTTTGCGGGATTACGCAGGCGGGATTATCTACACCGGCCTGTCTGCCGCAACAAATTTAATAAATGGCACGAACTTTCAAATACCCACACCCCCCCGCTTTCGTGAGCACGCTGTAATGGGCAGCCAATTTTCTCCCGGTCGTTGCTGAAGTGGTTTATTTAAAGCAGTCATTGAATTTAGATTCATCAATGAAGCTTTCAGTCTCATTTTTCAATTTCATTGTTATAGGATCAAGCTTCCATGATAAACCATAAATACCAGGATCATCGAGACCTAAAAGCCCGTCATATTGCTTGGCATAAACAGAGTAAACTTTATAAGAACTGTCAAGATGAACCCAAAGCATTGGATAGTGTTTCGAAAACGTAATAGGTCGGGTATAGGTCAGCGTTAGTTCTTTAGTCTTTAAATCTTCTTTGTTTCCATCACAGCAATAGTTAGTGTCATTATAAAAAGCATCTACAACTTGTCTGATGTCAGTCGTATTGTTGATGTCCATTTTCAAAAGCGGTTTGGGGTTAGGGCATCCAATATCGTGGAGACCTTTTGGTGCATCAATCTTATAAGGTCTTCCCAATATTGAAATCACTTCTTCAAGTGTTAAGCCTGGCTTCACTTGTTTTATCTTGCTACCTGATACTCCAATTACAATGTCTGCCCGGGTACCAAGAAAGTTTATGGTTAAAATAAATAGCAAAATTATTCCGAATGAAGAAAAGAGTATTTTTAAAAAGATTCTCATTATCTGATCAGTTTGTTAAATTAACGGCTGATCTATTGTTAAATTTTGGTTGCCCATAACGAAGAAGGTATTAAAGAAGTAAAAATAGAAGGGTTTAGAAGCACAACTGTTCGTTTACCAACACTGTTTATTAGAAGCTTAACTTTTTGTTTACCTATCAAAGCCCTTCTTTTTTTTATTTCTTTAATCTTGATGTTATCGGCAGTTTTTATTCATTTTTTAACTCCTTTTTTAACAACTCTTTTGCTTTCTCATCACTATTCGTTAATAACCACTTCTTAACATTATCAGGTGGTCTTTTTGCTTCTATATATTTTATAAACTCGGCAACCTCTTTATAATCTTCTGCGTTAGGTTGCAGTTCTATATACTTTTTATATGTTTCAAGCATTCTGTTTGTTTCCTCAAAGCTTAACCCTTCTGAATAAAGTAAATTTTGGTAACATTTACCTATGAACCAATTTGCAGAATAATATTGCCCGCTTTTTTTGTCCAGCAAAGTCAATGCTTTCTCAAATCTATTAATAGCTTGTCTATCCTTTGAGTTATAAAAGTTTCCGATGCCACTATACCAAATTGCACCGACATTATTTGAGTCTACCTCTAAAACTTTATTGAGCACTTGTTCAGCATCAGAATATTTTTTCTGATTAATTAGAGTCAGCCCAAGTTGACATTGATAAATTAAATTGGTGGGGTCAGATTTTATTCCATCTCTAAATGCTTGCTCTGCCTTTTCATATTCCTTATTGTTTAAGTAGGAATTCCCTTTGTCCAAATAATTTACTTGTCCAAATGCTGTTGTAACAACTATTGTCAGAGAAATTGAGAATAAAAGGTTTTTCATTGCTTTTTGTTTTTGTTTAGCGATACTGTTAAATCGGAGCGTTAAAATTACCGCTAACGTTTGAAGGATTTATTCAGTAAGTAATGGGGGGGGATCTTCCGAAGACGCTTCAAAGTTAGCGATTCTGCCCCCCAATACTTATCGCATAAATCCTATGTTATCAGCTGGCATTCGTTTCTGTCGTGTGTTCGTGTCGTGTTTATGTCTATGTTATGCGTTCGTACTTCTTTGTTTTAGTTTGTTCATTATAAGTCTTTCAAACTGTCGAGTTGTCAATTCTTTGAAAATATAGTCATAGTCTCGATTGATTATTCTACTGTCATTAAAGTCTGAAGATTTTGATATGCCATAAAATACTATTGTTGCCGTAGAACTCCAGCTTGTGTCTGTATTAACCCATAAATGAATATACTCACTTGTTTCAGTAGTATAAAGTTCAATATATGTACAATGACTTCCATTCCTGTCAGGTAGTATTTTATATATGTAAGGATTTCCTTTGTTTATATTCTTTGCACTAAATTCCTTTCGTAAAGTTTTCAATAAACTGTCAGGGGAAAGATCAGAACTGTAATACTCAACATAAGTTCCTCCGTTTCCGAACAACCGTTGGTAAAACATTGGCGACAGGTCTAAAAGTGTCAGCAATGTTAAAGTCGTCAATATTAAAATTAATGGTTTCATACTTTATGTCTGACTAACTGGTGTTGTGTCCATTTTGTGCGTGTCTATTTCTTTTCGGTTCGTGTCGGTTACGCTCGGTCTTATGCTTGCTGATAAAGTTTATTATACGAAATCACCAAAAAATCCATTTCGCCAATCCACCTATCTCTAGTAAGATTTACGAATATAAAAAAATAATTGACTGCATTTATAGTATCATCGCAAATCAAACCTTTCAAAAAATACGAAACTCCATAACTAATCAAAACACTCCCAACCCCTACTTTCTCAACAAATCTCTGATCTGCGTCAACAACACCTCCTCTTTCGAAGGTCCCGGAGCAGCAGCAGGTTTAGCCGCCTCCTTCTTCTTAATCGCATTCATAGGCTTCACCACAAATACAAATATTGCCAGTGCAATTATAATAAAACTGATTGCAACCTGAATAAAGGATCCGTAGTTAATCGTTACGGCCGGGATTTCCTTGCCGGCTGAATCAATAGCGGCCTGCTGAATAACCAATTTCAGATCCGAGAAATTTACACCCCCAACCATAATTCCGATGGGAGGCAATAAAATATCCTCCACCAGCGAGGTCACTATTTTTCCGAATGCGGCTCCAACTACAACGCCGACAGCGAGATCAATTACATTTCCATGTGAAATGAATTCCTTAAATTCCTTCGTAAGGCTCATCTTATTAATTATTTAGTGTTAGACTTAATTATTTAATTTATTTATCAGCTACTTGAATAACCTGTTAAATAACTGACTGATTCGAATCATGAATGTAAAGAATCTAACGGATCAGTATATATTCATCCTGCAAAGTCATGAATAATATATTGTGAAAAAATATTTTATCGGGTGCTGTTTAACCTGTCTGAAGGAGACGGATTTTGCTACTTTTGTAACACTTTATCATTAAGGTAAAATATCCAGAAAAACTATATGAAAAATCTCATTGTATTTGTTTTCCTTTTAGCCGTAGTGAGCTCATTCGGACAAGTCTACTCCAATAAGGTTGTGGGTCAGAAAAATATCTCTGAAATAGACAGTATCAAAACGGCTGATTACCCATATTCTCTTCCTATCTGGGGACAAAAGGCTACCAGCAAAGGATTTCAGCTTCCTTATTCGGCCGGACTTGGCATCAATTATTTTAGCCAGGAGTCCGACCTGATTATTGAGAATCTGCAGGTTGGCTTTAACAACAATGAAAAATTTGATCTTAGTGAAGTAATCCGATTTAATGAGACTGTTTCAAAAGGCTCCGGATTTAATTTCAGGCCAGATATATGGCTATTTCCCTTTCTGAATATTTACGGAATATTTGCCAGAAGCGATCTCTCTACTTCCGTTGATTATGGGATTTATGTTCCTGATTCAACCGGTAATTGGAACAGTGTAGTTGAATTGCAGTCTAAAGCGGAATTCAATGCCACTTCTTTTGGATTTGGAATTACTCCTACAATTGGGATTTCAGGAGGGTGGCTTGCACTTGATATGAATTTTACATGGAACGATATTCCTGAACTCAATAAGCCGGCATTCGGATTTATTTTCGGTCCTCGTATTGGCAAAACTTTTAAATTCAAAAAGCCGGAAAGTAACATTGCAATTTGGGCTGGAGGATTTCGCTTAAAACTGAACAGCGGCACTGAGGGATCTCTGCCACTTGATGAAGTATTCTCTACCGACGGCCTCCAGGAAAGTGTTGACAATGGTATTTCAAGAGTTGAAGATGCCAGTACACAGGTTGACAACTGGTGGAATAATCTCTCATCATTGGAACAGAAAAATCCGCTTAACATCGTCAGGTACGAAGCTGCAAACAGGGCAATAAATGCAGCGGGCGGATTTTTAAACGGAATAGATGAATCACTGAATGATGAACAGACATCTACCGTACAATATTCCCTCAACAAAAGACCTAAAGATATGTGGAACTTTATTGTGGGTACACAATATCAATATAACAAGCACTGGATGATTAGAATGGAATATGGTTTTCTAAGTTCCAGAACGCAGGTGTTGGCCGGATTACAATATCGTTTTGGACTATAGGCAACGCATTCCAAATTTCGGATACTCGCGGTGAGCGAAACTGAACTATTAGTTATCAATAGTTAATTCCAAATTGACAAACTTACTGACAAGTGGACGAACTCAAGACTTTTATTAGCAAAGGACAAAACTTAGACCTTCCTAAAAGGTCTAGAAAGGCAATCCTGATTATCGCCGCACTTTTAATTTCCTCCTCAGTCCAAAGTCAGATACTTATTTCACTTGTATTGGGCGATAAACTAAATTCAGGAACTGTAGAGTTTGGATTGGAAGGAGGAGCAAATTTTCCCACCATTAAAGGATTAGACGGCGAATTGAAACCCAATTTCAATATCGGATTTTACTTTGATATCAAAACAAAAAATCCGAAGTGGGATGTTTATACGGGAGTGCTTGTGAAGGCATCTCTTGGCACCGACGGACTTCCGGTTTATTCACTGAACGATCCGGCTCTTGACAGTTCATTCATAAATGGTAGTGTGAAACGAAAACTCAATTATTTCAACTGTCCGTTAATGATGAAATATAAATTCGACAAACGGTTTGCGGCTCAGGCCGGAATTATGCCTTCGCTCCGTTATAAATCCTATGATATTTTTTCAAATAATATCGATGGTAATGATCTTGAATATAAAAATAATATCAGCGACGAATTTAGACAAATTGACTTTGGACTAATGGCAGGTCTTGTTTACAGGCTAATGGGCGGAAACGGAATGAATATCAGCGTACAATACTATTACGGACTTATTGACATTACGAAAGACTCAGCAACCTCCCAGTATAACAGATCATTGTATTTATCAGTTGCAATTCCTATTGGTGCAGGAAAAGCTAAGGAAAGAATGCAGGAAACGAAATAGTTGTTAGAGGTTAGATGCTAAAGGCTAGAGGCTAAATTTGTCCGTAATTTTTAATTATCCAATATCGAATATTTATAATCTACTCAGCCTGTCCTTCGCCAGTTTATAAGTCGGTACAATTCCCAATGCTGCCTTATAGTCTTTTATCGCACTTTGTTTGTCTCCAATTGTTTCGTAACAAAGTCCGCGATTGTAAAATGCTTCCACATACTGATCATTGACTCTTATCGCATCGGTAAAATGTTTGATGGCGGATTCAGGATCATTTTTAAATGCAAGATCAATATAGCCGAGATTATAATGAGCCTCTTCATAACCGGGATCAATTCTTAGAATTAAATTGTAATCGTTAATAGCTTTATCCAATTCATTGGTGTTTTGGAAAAATAGTCCGCGGTTGTATAATGCTTCTGTGCTTGAGGGACGAATACGAATTGCATTATTATAGTAAAGCAATGCGAGAGGGTCACGTCTGACAGATAAAATATTTCCAAGCTGTATATGTGCATCATAATAATCTGACTTCACCTCTACTGCTGTTTGAAAACTGGACAATGCTTTTAATGTATCTCCTGTTTCTTTATACGAAAATCCTTTTATAAAATACC
>CAZAON010000119.1:0-15093 GCA_964486655.1 uncultured Flavobacteriales bacterium | reverse complement strand
CGGATATAAATCGATCGAAAGGGCAGGTTATAGAATCGCTCAACTGATGAATGGCAGAGGTAGTTCTGATCCTGTACAGTTTGCAGTTTCTCAAAAAATTGTTCCGGAATATTTCTCAGATATTAAAGACCGTTTATCCGTTTTAAATGATGAAGCATTCATTGAATCAGAAAAGCAAAAGAAAAATTATTTTGTCGGGGGTGGAACCGATTTGTATGTTCAGAAGCATGAAGAAATGGTTCATGCATCGGCTCATTACTTAACGTCTTCGAAAATGATTGAGATCAGACAGGAGGGAAGCGATTGCATTATTGGAGCTTCGGCAACTGTTACTGACCTGGCCGAATCAAAGCTCATTCAAAAAATATTCCCTGATTTTCCCGGTTATATAAAACTGGTTTCCTCCACACCCATACGTAACATGGCAACCATTGGCGGAAACTTTGTGAATGCCTCTCCGATCGGTGATTTCACGGTTTTTTTTCTCGCTTTAAATACAAGAATAATTTTAAATGAAAATTCAAATCGACGGGAAATTTACCTCAGAGATTTTTACAAAGGATATAAGCAACTGAACAAATTACCTGGGGAGTTTATTTCTGAAATCCTTTTCACGATTCCGGATAACGACATGCTTTTCAATTTCGAAAAGGTAAGTAAGCGTACGAATCTCGATATCGCAAGTGTGAATTCAGCCATATGCATTACTCCGAAAGACGCTATGCGGGTTTCCATTTCAGCCGGTGGAGTCGGTCCGGTTCCGATGTATCTTAAAAAGACTTCTGAATTTCTTTCGGGCAACGAAATAACCAACCTGAAAATTCTGGAAGCGTGTAAAATTGCTGCCGCAGAAATTTCTCCGATAAGCGACGTGAGAGGAAGTGCTGAATATAAAAGATTGTTGTTAACGCAATTGATAAAGGCCCATTTTATTAAATTATATCCGTCGGTCATTCAGCCGGAAAAACTTTTGATTCATGAGGAACATTGATTCAACCACACATGTAAGGGGAGAATCAATTTATCTTGATGATATTCCCGTTGTTGCCGGAACATTGTATGCCGCCGTTTATGATTCATCGGTTGCTCACGGTATAATTCAATCATTGGATCTTACTGATGCAATTTCTTCCGAAGGTGTAATCAGAATATTTACGCATAAGGATATCCCCGGTGAAAACGAAATAGGAGGAATTGTTCCCGATGAGCCGCTCCTGGCAAAAGGCCATGTTCACTTTAGCGGAATGCCAATTGCGCTTGTTGTTGCATTAACTCAGGAGCAGGCTTATGCTGCGGTAAAAAAAATAAAATGCACTATTGAAGAGTTTCCTCCCGTAATTGACCCCAGAATCGCCAGGGAAAAGGGTTTGTTGATTGTTCCTCCGAGAACATTCAAACTCGGTAATACGGAGAGCGCCTGGGAAAAGTGTAAATATATTTTCTCCGGACGGGCAGATACGAATGGTCAGGAGCATTTATATATCGAAACGCAGGGGGCCTATGCAATTCCCCGGGAAAATAATTGTATAAAAATTTATTCGTCTACACAAGGACCAACTGCCGTTCAGCGTTGTTGTGCAAGAGTGTTGGGATATCCTATGCACCGTTTAGAAGTGGACGTGAATCGTCTTGGAGGCGGATTTGGCGGGAAAGAAGATCAGGCGAATGCATGGGCAGCTCTGGTTGCATTGGCAGTTCATCATCTGAATCGACCGGTTAAATATTCTTTACACCGCATGGAAGACATGCGAATGACTGGAAAGCGGCATCCGTATTCGTCTGATTATAAAATCGGACTTGATAGTGATTATAAAATAATAGCATACGAGGCTGACTTTTATCAGAATGCGGGAGCAGCGGCAGATCTTTCACCTGCTGTTTTGGAACGAACACTTTTTCATTGCACCAACTCATATTATATTCCGAACGTTCGTGCAACTGCATACAGCTGCCGTACGAATCTTGTTCCAAATACAGCTTTCCGCGGTTTCGGTGGTCCGCAAGGTATGTTCGTTATTGAAAGCGCCATCGCACATGCTGCTATGGAGTTGGGAGTTGATGCCGATGTCATCCAGGAGAAAAATCTGATTCAGAATGGAAATGAATTTCCATACGGACAAATTGCCGTTAGTGAAGCAAGAGAATGTTGGGATAATACAAAGAATCATTTCGAAATAAATAAATTGAAGAATGAAATAAGGAAATTTAATTCCGAAAATTTTCTTTCTAAAAAAGGTTTGGCTTTTATGCCCATTTGTTTTGGAATTTCATTTACCAAAACAGTAATGAACCAGGCGCGATCACTTGTTCACGTTTATACAGATGGCAGCATTCTCATCAGCACGGGAGCAGTTGAAATGGGCCAGGGAGTAAATACGAAAATACTTCAGGCAGCTAAAGAGGTTTTTTCGGTAGCAAGTGAGAAAATCCGTATCAATACTACCAGCACTTCCAGAATAGCAAATACTTCGCCTTCCGCGGCATCGGCGACTGCCGACTTAAACGGAAAGGCAACACAGATTGCCTGTGAAAAAATTCTCGGGCGAATGTTGAAGTGCGCTTCGGAAGAATTGAAAACGGATTTATCATCATTATCGCTCAAAGATGAATATGTTTATGTCAATGGAGTCAAATCTGAAATAGATTGGAAGAAATTGGCGATGTTAACTTATTTACGACGTGTCAGTTTATCTGAACATGGACATTATTCGACTCCACAAATAAATTTTGATCTTTCAATTGAAAAGGGTCATCCTTTTGCATACCATGTTTATGGAACTGCAGTTATCACAGCGACGATTGATTGCCTGCGCGGCACCTATGAAATCGATTCTGTAAAAGTCGTGCATGATTCGGGTTCGGGTAAGAGCGAAATTATTGATAAGGGTCAGTGTGAAGGCGGCATAGTTCAGGGCATCGGTTGGATGACTTTGGAAGAAATTCATTTCGACGACAAGGGGAAATTAAAAAGCAATGCCTTGTCAACTTATAAGGTGCCTGATATTTATTCTGTACCTAAAGAAATTGAACTTTACTTTTTGAAAAATGATCGTGAGAATCTTGCGCTGATGCGAAGCAAAGCTGTGGGTGAGCCGCCGTTGATGTACGGTATCGGAGCGTATTTCGCATTGAGGAACGCTATTCTTGCTTTTAATCCGAATGCAAAGATTTCATTTGATGCGCCAATGACTCCTGAAAAAGTTTTGATGAATTTGTATTCAGGGAAATTATAGGGTTAAGCAGTTTCAGGCGGATGAATTTTCACCACACCATCACCGCAAATCATTGTAATGAATTAATGTTCTCCATCCATTTCGTTTTTCACTGACTTTACAATGTTTCTGTGAAATGCGACAGTTACAAGAAGTCCGATAAGACATCCGACAATTACAGCCAATAATCTTTTAATAGTGGCCGACCAGAAAAATGGCTGATCATATTCAATACCGTGCATCATGATTATGATTACCGCAGCAATTGCGGCACGACTTCCGGTCATCAGATTGAAATAATAGCAACCAATAATTGACAGAACAATTGCAAAAGTAATAACAACGGGAGTTGGTGCAAAAGCCAACAGGCAAATTACACTTGCAATTCCTCCGATGAAATTTGCCTTGATTCTTGTCATAGCAAGCGGCACTGCTTCGGCACTGTCAGGAGTCAGTACAAGTATTACGGAAATCAGGCACCAGTTTATATCGGGATAATTCAAAATCCGGGACAGTACAAAAACGATTGCACATCCTACGATGCATTTAATTATATATAAGATAATATTTAATGGCACCTTGACAGATTAATTGAAAGAATCGGGTTGATTTATTCAATAACTAATCGCTGAACGGCAAAAGCGGAACCGTTTTTCAAACGCATGATGTAAACTCCTTTTGAAAGAAATCCTAGATCAATCTGTTGATTATTTTCAACATTACCTGACCATTCAATTTTTCCGACAACAGAGAAAACTTCGGCTTGATATTGTACTTTATGATTGGTTCTTATAGTGAAAATTCCAGTTGATGGATTCGGACTGATAGAAAATCTTTCGGCTACATTTTTTTCAATTCCGGTTGGTCCGTTCAGGTAGCTTATAAGTTGTGCGGCAATTTTATAATGTGGTTCGGTATGACCATTGTAATTGTAATTGCAATCGGGGCAGGTTGATCCGGTAACACAACCCGGATTGTTCGGACTGCAGGTATTAAAATAACTTTGGAGTTCGTACTTGAAACTACTTGAAACACCGGGTGTGACAAATGTTGTAACGTCAAACTCTTCAGGTATTACATCCGCTCCCGGACACCAGCCGGCGCGATTGTACTGCCAGGTGCCATTTTGTGGAGAACATGGATTTGATGAACAATTATTTCTCCATAATGCATGGTTAAATGTTTGCGTCTGATCTACTATGAGGTGATGAGTTTTTTGAGAAAACTCAGCTGCATTGTTTAGGTTGCCTTGTCCGTGTCCCGTATTAACCATCTTTACTTTAACCTGAGTTGCATAAGGATCAATTGTCACAAACCTCTCGGGCAAATTAACAGGTTGAGTAGTATCTCCGTAAACAACGTTATCACTATTCCATAAGTTGTCGATCTTAATATCTGTATAAACAGGAGATCCATATAAAAATTGAAAGTCAATATTGACTAACCAGCCCGGATTCGTCCATGTATCGATAAATGATTTAATGATCACGGTATCTCTCAGCATCATTCGATAGTCGCTTACATCAATAGTCCATCCGCATGATTTTCCGTAAGGAGTCATATACCGGCCGATTTCATACCACTCGCCGTTGTGATAAACATTGATACTGGCATAGCGGTCCCATGGGTCACAGCCACCAACAGGGCAATTCAGTAAAACAGACATTTCAATACTGTCGTACATAGAAATATCAGTCGGAAAATAGAAAGTGTCAATTACCGTACGGGTCGCAAGGCCGTTTCCATTTCCCTGATGAACATTTACAAATGTTGAAATTGTAGTGTCATTTTGGGCGTACGAAAGGTTTGCAAGCAATAAGCAGATTGCCAGAAGGAGTCGTTGTTTCATGGTTTTTTCTTGGGGTGATGAAAGTAAGCAAAAATTTACAACGGTGGAAAAGGGATAATAAGTCAATGAAATTTAATTCATTCAACCTTAATAGTAATTAGAATTGCAAAATAATCAGTTCAATACAAAAGGTTAATTCAGCTTAGCGCCCTGCTCAATCCAACGGCCAATCAGACTGCGTTCATCATCGGTGATTCCTGTTTTATTGGCCTGTGGCATCGTTTTAGTCTGAACAACACGGAACATAATACGGTCGCTGTATTTTGCAATCTGTTCCGGCGTCTCGAAGATTATTCCGTTAGGCGGAACTATTTGTACATCATCTGTTGGTTTGGAAGAATGACATTGCAAACACCTTTTTTGTATAACAGGTTGAACCTCTGAAAATTTTACGGGCGCTCCATTTGAAGTTGTGTTTGAAGGAGAAGTCACAAACACGAGTGCAAATAGTGCGATCGCTCCGAAGACCAAAAATTCAGCGGCTGTTTTTCCTTTCTCATAAAGATTTATATAATGCCTGACTGATACACTGCCTAAAGTCAGAGTAGCGAGTATAGCCCAGTTGAAAGCAGGAGAGAAGGTTCCCGGAAAATGATTGCTGATCATCACAAAGATGACCGGAAGGGTTATGTAATTATTATGGAGTGAACGAAGTCCGGCATACTTTCCTTTTTCCGGATCAACCGGCAAATTATTTTTAGCGGCATATACCAGAGCTTTCTGTGACGGAATGATAACGAAGAATACATTTCCTGCCATTATGGTTCCGAGCAAAGCGCCAATATGCATGAATGCAGCTCTGCCACTTAAATATCGTGTCAGAATAAAAGAAAATAAAACCAGTATGATAAATCCGATCGCGCCGAATAATTTCGGTTTCGCAAGTAAAGAAGAACGGCATAGTAAATCATAAATAATCCAGCCACTTACAAGTGATCCAATGCCAATATAAACCGCAGTTGCCGCATCAATATTACTGACTGATGGATCAATCATGAATGATTTGGCATTCATATAGTATACCAGAATAAGAAGAATAAATCCGCTCAGCCAGGTAAAATACGCCTCATATTTAAACCAATGTAATGTTTCCGGAATTGAAGGAGGAGCTGATTTATATTTTTCTACATAGTAAAATCCTCCTCCGTGTATGGCCCATAAATTTCCGGCAAGTTCGGGACGAAGATCTTTTGTGCTGTTAAGACTGTTCTCCAAAAAAATAAAGTAAAACGAAGCGCCGATCCATGCAATGCCCAATACTACATGCGACCATCTGACAACCAGGTTCAGCCATTCAAGCAAATGCGCTTCCATTTTATTTGTAACGAATAACGGGTAAAGAAAATAGATTGAAGTTGAAATGACTGCGGTTGATATCAGGAAAACACGTGTGATTCTGATTTCGGATAATTGTTCTTCACTAATCTTGGACCTCGCTCCTTTATATACAATGCCAAGAAATAAATAAACAATAATCAGAAAAGAAATAAAAACAAAAAAGCCTATAGTCATTTAACGTGTATCATCGGGTAAATCTATGTTTAGCTTTATTTATTTTTTGCCACGTCGACCAAGCAATATCCTGTAAAAAGACCTGCTTCTGACTTCGTCTAATGTTAATCCGGTAGCAAGCACTTCCTCTTCAGAAATGGCACCGCAATTTAATGCTTTCAGAAAATAATTAAGTAATCCCTGGCCTGTGGCAGCATCATCAAATACATCACCTGATAAAGTCGCCTGCGCGGCTTTGTCGACAAAATTGCGCAAACGGAGAGCCGCATCTTCATAGCTTTCAAGAAAGAAAGTATATACTGCCGCATATCTCATTGGTAACTGAGCGGGGTGCAAATCCCATCCCTGGTAAAAGCCGTTGATTAGTGAATGCATTGTATGTCCGTATCCCAGTTTCCAGGCATGATGAACAACATCGGTATTTTCTTTATGCTGCTCTGCGGTGAGGTTATCGCCACGGTGCGGACCAACTGGCATAACATTCGTGGCTCCGTCAGATAACATGATTCCAGTGCCGCCCAATGCGACACGTGTCATATGATGAGCGAAATCACAAACCGGATGATCCATAGTCTGGTATTTCGCTGTGATGTTACAGGAAGCGGTGTAATCATAAGTGCCGAAGTGAGCAGCGATGCATCTGCCTCTTCCGGCACGGATAAGAGAGAGTAAAGGATTTTTTCCCTCAGCATCCATTACAGCCTGTGTGGCTTCAACCATCATTTCCATTTTCAATGTATGAGGCAGAAGTTTATGTTCATGTTCGAAAATTTCAAACAGGTTAGCCAACGCTTCAATTTGTTCGGGAATTGTGACTTTCGGAAGCATGACAACAAAATTGTCAGGTAGTTTGCCGCCTGTTTTGCCAAGTAATGTCGTTAAGAAAATATCAAGCGTACGAATGCCGCGATACTTGAGGTCTTCTGTAAAAGGTTTTATACGAATACCTATAAAAGGTGAAATGGTTCCTTCTTTCATGCCTTTCGCTAATTCTTCAGCGGCACGAACTGCAGTCTCATCTTCTTCTGCATCAGGTCGATTGCCAAATCCGTCTTCGAAATCAATACGGAAATCTTCTACTGCTTCGGTCGATAATTTTTTGACTACTTTATTATAAACCGCAAAGGAAAGCCATGCGGGATGCTGTTTTTGTTCGCTTCCGTTTAACTTATTCAACTCTTTGGTAAGCTCATCGGCTGACAGATTTTTTTTGATGATATAATCGCTGCCGGTCAGGTTCAGTACTTTCGCTAAAACAGTAAAATCAGGAGCATACGTAACGAAATTTTTTAAGGCAGTATGCCCCATCTTTTGTGTCGAGTCTGACTTGAAAAGATTTGCGCCTCCGTAAACTGTATGCACAGGCTGACGTTCCGGTTTTTCGCCCTGATAAATTTTCTGAAATGCCATGTTTGCAACATGCAGTTCTTTCAAAACCTTGTCCCTGGCTTGTTCAGGGATTGATAATTTCATATGCTATAAATAATAATTATGATGCAAAGGAAAGTTTTTTTAAGGATTAGACAAATAGAATTACGGATTTCGGATTGTAAAATTCAAAACACTGTACAAAAAGGGCAGGATGTAACACATAATAAGTACAACAAGCATCTATATTGCGAATTCACTCCATAACACTAAAGGAACATTTATCTAACTATGACGTTTAGCAGTACCAAAATCTTCATTCTTCATTCTTCAATTATTTCAGCTTCCCCTATAAGTCGAAAACCCATACGGACTTAAAAGTAAAGGCACATGATAGTGAGATTCATCTGTAATTTCAAAGTCAATGTAAACAGTAGGATAAAACGTTTTGACATGCATTGAGAAAAAGTAGGTTTTAGTATCAAAGGTCAGACGATAAATACCATGTTCAAGTTTGCGGTCATCCGGAATTAAATTTGAAATACGGCCGTTGTCATCAGTCGTGCCTCGTGACATTATTTGCCATCCTCCCGGTTGTTGTGTTTCAAGCACAACTTTTACTCCGGCTGCCGGTTTTCCAATAGAAGTATCTAAAATATGTGTGGTAATCTGGCTCATGAAAATAGTTTGTCGATTCTTAAATGAGTGATTTTATTCTGTTCGGTTGCTGCAATCTGTAATTCGATTGAAGGTTCGTTATTTAATCTGTCTTTTAATATTGATAACATTTCTTCTGCTGTTTTTCCGGTAGCGCAAACAATATATATGTAGCCGAATGTTTCTTCGTATTCCGCGTTTAGTTTTGCCAGTTCCGACTTTACTTTCTCGTCAGCAGTATGCATACCGGCTTGTTCTTTACCTGCCCATTGAGCTGTTGATTGATGTTTTTCACCGGGACGGTCACCGATTTTTGGGTGATGTGAAAATGCTTCAAGCCAGTCTTTCTTATCGCATTGCAACCAGATGCTGTCTGATGTTGTCTTTAATTCACTTATTGATGTAAACGGAAAATGTTCCATGAGTTCATTAGCCCAATGTGTCGAACCACAGCATCGAAACAAATTTTCATATGCGTCTTTTTTAGAAAGTAAGTTAAATTCCTGTAGTGTCATTTTATTATATTTCCGAATAATCTCATTCTGCTTATTCCGCCATCCGGAAAAATGGTAAGCCTTACATGGGTAAACGGACCGTATGAAACTATTTCTTTTTGAAAGTGATGCTCCTTGTCTGCCTGTAATTTTGTTTGGGGGAGGATGGTTGTCCACTGGACATGTCCGGTTAACAAAATGTTTTCATCTATCGGATTAATTGTACAACCTTCAATCATGCATGAATCAGGATAATTTCCTTTGAAGTGATGCGTATCTACAATTGCTTTGTGTATCGTTCCTTTGTGAGCAAGCTTTACAATTACCCAATCCTTATTTCCCGGCGTTCTGTTGCGTTTTGTTTCCCAGCCATCACCCATATTAATTCCCCGGCCGGGCATTATTAAATTCTGCATATGACTAAAAAACATGTCATTGCATTGCACCGAATGACCTCCGTTTACTGCTGCGGCAAGATCTATTTCTTCATTCTCCTTTACTTTTGACCAGTCACGATATACTTTGCCATATACTTTCAGTCGAGCAACACCGCCATCAGGATAAATATTGAGGCGCAGATGCGAATAAACTTCATGATTTGTAATCCTGAATAAATTCTGACTTCCCGGTTGTAATGCTGATTTGGGAAGTATTTCTTTCCAGGTAACACTTTCAGGTGTAAATGAACCTTCGCTGCTGTGTACCATTGCCGCATCTATCGAGGCAAATGGAGGGTGATTGCCGAGAAAATGATTCGTGTCAACGTCAACACCGTGAATAATTCCCGATGTCGCAAGTTTTATAATGCACCAGTCATATCCCGGAGTTCTTTTTCGTCTCGATTCCCACCCGTCCATCCATTTGCCGCGATCAGTATATTTGTCCGGAATAAAAACACCCCTGCCCGGCTTCAATAAATTTTCCTTTTCAGCAAAAAAATCATCTGTACACATCAAAGCTTTACCGCCTAATCTCTCGGCAGCAAGGTCGGTGAGTGAAGTGAAATCGGGCCCTACAATATCATTTGACATATTTAATTTTAATTGGCAGTAAGAATTTTGCCTGCGTTTAATTCAGGAAACTTATTTGACGAAAATACAATTTTGCCGTTTACAATAGTATGTTGTATATCACCTTTTAGCGACATTCCGGCATAAGGAGTGGTCGGATGACGATGATAGATTCTTTCCATGTTTGTATTTTTCTCCGGCTTCCATATTACAAGATCAGCGTCATAGCCATTATCAATTTTTCCTTTCGATTTTTCCAATTGAAGAAAACGCGCGGGATTTTCACTCATCCATTTACAAAGATCATGAATGGATATGTCATACTCCTGGCCGGCGGTCCACACTGCAGGCAGCGAAAATTGTAATCCGGCAATTCCTCCCCAGGCTTTTTCGAAATTACCCGAATGAAGTTCCTTTAAGTCAGGAGGTGCAGGCGAATGATCTGTTGCAATAAAATCAATAAGCTTTGTCTTTAATGCATTCCATAGTTTTTCATTATTCGCTTTTTCACGAATAGGAGGGGCGCATTTCAAAAGAGTGTTTTTATTTTCTATTTCTTCGGCAGCGAAAACTAAATAATGCGGCGCTGTTTCAACCGTCAACGGCAGACCCTCAGCTCTCGCCGCTTTTATCTGTGCCAGTGAGTCGGCTGAAGATAAATGTACAATATGTACATGCGCCTTTGTCGCCCTGCATAGTTTAATCATAGCCGCTATGGCATTATCTTCCCATTGCTTCGGCCGGGATGACAAGTATGCTTCGTAGCTTGTCGGATTCTGTAAAAGATTCTGAATGCCCTGATGATTTTCAACAAGTTCGCAATGGACGAGAAGGGGACGATTATATTTCTTAAGGAGTAAAAGAACATCATGCAATTCTGCCGGAAGTACATTCGGGAAATCATCAATTCCTGAATGACAGAGAAATGCCTTTAACCCGAATACGCCGGCCTGCAACATTTTTTCCAGGTCATATAAATTGCCGGGTACCACTCCTCCGTAAAATCCGACATTTACATTCGCATTTCGTCCGACTGATTCAATCTTCAATACCAGATTTGCAAAATTTGTTGTTACCGGTGATGAATTCAAAGGCATATCAATGATTGTTGTTATTCCACCCGCCGCTGCTGCCTTTGTTGCCGTCTCAAATCCTTCCCACTCAGTTCGACCGGGTTCGTTAATATGAACATGAGGATCGATTATTCCCGGCATCACTACATCATTCCCTGCATCAATCGTAAGCCTTGATTCCATCAACATTGAGTCCGTATCGCATGCTACAATTTTTCCATCGGCAATAAATACGGCACCATTGAAGAATCCTTCCGGTACGAGGATGCGGTTACTCTTTATAATCAGGTCACAAACCATTTGATAAAATTACGAATTACGGATTACGAATTACGAATATGGCGAACGATTTATCGACATTGATTTAGCTGTGTAGTAACATGATTTGTTGAAATATAATAACTCAATTCGTCTTCCTTCATTCGTTGTCGGACTTGACCCACAATAAATAATTTGTAATTTACACACCTATGAAAGATTTGCAATTATGGCAATTCATACATAGCAGAATTGTATTCTCTGAACCGGTAATTCTGCTTTGTGTGGTCGAGAGTCATGGCAGCAGTCCGGGCCGGCAGGGATTTAAGATGGCTGTTGCAGCAGACGGAATGTTTGGCTCAATCGGTGGAGGTGCTATGGAATATAAGTTCGTCGAACTAGCGAAGAATAAATTACAATCGCATTCAGACGAAACATTGTTACGAAAGCAGTACCATGATAAGTCGGCTACTAAGGACAGAAGCGGAATGATATGTTCAGGCGAGCAAACCATTGTGATTTTTCAGCTGACGAATATACATCTCGATACCGTAAGCAGTATCATTGCTTCGTTGCAGTCATATGGAACGGGTGCAATTGAAATCAGCCCCGGAAATTTTAGTTTTTCAAACAAAGGCGAAACAGACAATTTTTATTTTAAGGCGACAACTGAAACGGATTGGATTTACAAAGAGCGAACCGGGTATAAAAACCATTTATACATAATCGGCGGCGGTCATTGCTCACTTGCATTTTCGCAATTGATGAGTTCAATGGGTTTTTATATTCATTTATACGAAGACCGCCCCGAACTTAATACTTTTCTTTCGAATGAATTTGTTCATGAAAAGGTAGTGGTAAATGATTATTCAGAATTGCGAAATCATATTTCTTCAGGAAAAAATAATTACATCGTTGTAATGACCTTCGGATTTCATACCGATGATATTGCCGTGCGTGCATTGATTGAAAAGGATTTTAAATATTTCGGAGTACTGGGAAGTAAAACAAAAATTAGCAAGATGATGGAAGAATGGCGCAGGGATAATTTACCGGAAGAAAAACTTAAGTTGCTTCATGCTCCGGTCGGACTATCTATTCATAGTCAAACACCAATGGAAATTGCTGTCAGTATTGCGGGAGAAATTATTTCGGTTAAGAATAATATGAATGCTTTATAATTTGATTTTTCAAAAAAACCATTTCTCTTATTATATACGGTTGGAATAATTTTTATTTGTATTTCCCTTTAACTATTATACTTAAATATTATTCAAAATATATAATACCTAATGTAAAATGCAGTAAATATTATCCCTTATATTATCTCTGGTAATTTATCCCCGGTTACTTACCCCTGTTTTTTCTGTAATTGAAAATAAACAACAGCCGAAACCCCAAACCCCACAAACCACGCATAGTTATACAAATCAGCCAGCCACGGCCAAACCGATGCAGTCGATAGAATTTTAGTCGTCGTTAAAAATCCCGGTACATTGGGAAGTATTCCTGCTAGCAAAGCGATGATGGCTTTATTATTGAATCCGGAATTGTAAGTGTATCTTCCTTTCTCTTCATAAAGATCTTTTACATCGAGTTTTTTCTTTCGAATGAAAAAATAATCGATGATCATGATTCCGCCAACCGGTCCAAGCAAACTTGAATAAGCAATAAGCCAGGTGAAAATATATCCGTTCGGATCTGCAATCAGTTTCCAGGGGAAAATCAGAATGCCTATGATGCCTGTGATATATCCGCCTTTTTTGAAATCGATTTTGGAAGGGGAGAGGTTGGAAAAATCGTTGGCCGGACTCACAATATTCGCTGCAATATTAGTTGCGAGAGTAGAAACGGCAACAGCTATCATAGCGAAACTTACGAGTAACTTACTGTCGAATTTACCCGCAAGAACAAGCGGATCCCAGATCATTGTTCCGTAAATGATCGTCGTGGCCGATGTTACAACAACTCCGATAAATGAAAACAAAGTCATTGAAGGAGGTAATCCAATTGCCTGTCCGATCACCTGTGCTCGCTGGCTCTTCGCATATCTGGTAAAGTCAGGAATGTTTAATGATAATGTAGCCCAATAGCCGACCATTCCTGTTAATCCGGGAAAGAAGAATTTCCAGAATTCAGATGATGTCTGGAATTTCGAAGGTTGTGCAAGTATGGGTCCCAGGCCGTTTCCTGCTTTTATCGCCCAATACAATAAAGCTAGAGCGGCAAGTGGAAGAAAAAATGCTTTGAATACTAATAATTTTTTTATGCTGTCGACTCCGAGTTTAACAACATACATATTCAACAACCAGAATAAGAAGAAAGCTATAGCCGGACCGGTTTGCAGTCCGAACGATGCCGGAAAAATTTGTGGAAGATTATCAATACCGGGATGCCATACTTTAAACATTTGATATAATGCGAATCCGCCAATCCATGTCTGTATGCCAAACCATCCGCAAGCAACAATCGCTCGAAGAACTGCAGGAATATTCGCACCTTTTACACCAAAGCTGGCACGTGCTAGTACCGGAAACGGAATGCCATACTTTGCTCCGGCATGTCCGTTCAGGATCATCGGAAATAAGACTATCGTATTCCCCAGAAAGATTGTGAGTATCGCCTGCCACCAGTTCATGCCGCCCTCGATCAGCGAACTTGCAAGCATATAAGTCGGAATACATAAACTCATGCTAATCCACAATGCCGCATAATTCCAGGTATTCCAGGTTCTGTCTTGTAAAGCTACCGGAGCCAGGTCCTTATTGTTTAATTGCATTTTGTTTTCAATTAAGAATGGTTTTGTTTTCTGAGAAATATAAATTTATGCAAATAGTGTTTTGGAGGATATAGACGATTATCCCCTTAAAATAAAATAAAATAATATTAAATTAAATAATTGAATTCAAATATTTAATTTTTTATTGAATTCCTTTTTTTGATTCCCTTCCTGATTTTAATTTACCATTTCATTTTTTATTTTATTTTTATTCCTTTTGGTAAAAAATGCCAGCCATCACGACTGCTCCATTACCCCAGTCGCAATGACTGACATTATTAAATTTATCTCATTCAAATGCTAGCCAATGATTGAGAATACAAATATCTGTCGATATTGAACCAATTCCAACCGCAAAAAAGCAGGAACTTTTATGCGAATATTTCTCCGGGAAACTATATTGTTGTTTCAGGAATCAAAAAGATTTTATTTTTCAATTGCATCATCAGCAATAGCAATCGCCTTACTAATAATCTCCAGCGATTCATCTATCTGATCTTTCGTTACACATAGCGGAGGTGCCGTGAAGATATAATTCCAGCGAACGAATGTAAACAGCCCGAGTTCCAGAAGTTTTGCATTTACTTTATTCATCACAGCCATTTCATCGGCAGTTGCATTCCATGGAGCCATGGGTTCTTTCGTCTTACGGTTTTTTACAATTTCGATACAACCAAGCAATCCGGTATTCCGATAGTCACCAATGGAAGTATGTTTCTGTTTCATTTGTTCGACCCGGGATTCCATGTAGGTTCCCATCGCAGCGGCATTACTGATCAGGTTTTCATCTTCATAAATCTGCAAAACTTCAACAGCAGCGGCACATGCAACAGCATGAGCAGAGTAGGTGAGTCCGAGTGGTAAAGGCTTGTCGTTAAATT
>CAZAON010000118.1:0-7045 GCA_964486655.1 uncultured Flavobacteriales bacterium | reverse complement strand
TTCATAGACTTTTTCGTTAAGGTTAAGATATAAAATCTATTTTTAACCTGTTTGAAAAAGTCAGCCACTTACCAATGGTATAAAGATGGCTTGCAAATGAATTCTCAAAACTCAATTGATCTAGTAGCAACTCAATCTGGTACATATAACTGTTTAATAACTGGCACATCATGTTCGGGCATGAGCGCAAATTCGATTCAGGTTACGGTGAATCCGAATCCACAAATATTTATACAAGCTCCATGTGGAGGAAGCGGACAAATAATTTTAACTGCTCTACCAGCGACTTCAGGTGCAACATACTGCTGGAATAAAAATAATGGCACATTAGGTCCATTCACAACTCAAACTTGTACTGTAAGTTCAGCTGGAACATATAGAGTAATCGTTACCCAACCAACCACCGGATGTAGTAGTTCAGCATCGAAAGCTGTGACAACAAGCACAGGACATAACATGTTAACAGCTACAGCAATCGTACCTCCGAGCTTAAATATTTCTCCAAGTACACCGTATTGCAACAACAATCTTCCCTCTAATACTACAGTATCGATAACTAATTCATCAATTTATAGTTCTATTGTTTGGAATAGTGGTGATCGAGATTTTGATACAACATTTAGTACCCCTAGTAGCACACAGCACGCATATGCTTTCTTAACAAATTCAGTAGGTTGTACTTATTTGGCAGATATTCCAATAACAGTTAATACTCCTCCTACTATAGCAATATCTGGCCTAACAAATGTTTGCTCAAATGGGACAATTCAATTGACTGCATCTGGCGCCGGCACAAATGGAACATATTCATGGCCTACTACGGGACTTACTTGTAGTCCTTGCAATAGTAA
The DNA here is from genome assembly GCA_964486655.1 of uncultured Flavobacteriales bacterium. GTDB lineage: Bacteria > Bacteroidota > Bacteroidia > AKYH767-A > 2013-40CM-41-45 > JADKIH01. Next base: position 6,194 of record CAZAON010000118.1, on the reverse strand, counting down.
TGTGGTTACCGCAAATCCAACTCAAACTTATACATATACGGTTACTGGCACTGACAATAACGGATGTTCAAATACCTCTACTCATACAATTACTCTCATTCAAAGCGATCCGACTCTTTCAGCTACTGCGTCGTTAACACAGAACGCAATTTGTACAAACGGCAACTATAATAACGGAGCGGTCTCACTTTCAGCTTCTGGGGGTAATTCTCCATACCAGTATAGTTGGTCTCCTTCGGGTGGTTCAAATTCTTCTGCTTCGAATTTACAACCAGGCAATTATAATTGTGTCGTAACAGATATTAAGAATTGTTCAGTGACATCAAATACAATTACAGTTGGATCAAGTGTGTCTTTTTCCGTAACCACTTCTAGTACAAACACAACATGTAACGGACCAAATGGCGATGGTACCGCAACTGTTACACCAAATCCAAATAATGGTGGATATAGTTATTTATGGACCGGTAATAATATTACTTCTCAAACAACTGCTACAGCGACGAATCTACCATCCGGAACCTATACTGTCCAAGTAACAAAAAATTCATGTTCAATTTCATCGACTGCAACTGTTGGTTACTCAGTTACTGCGAGTTATTCATCTCCAATTACAACATCAGTAACATGGAGTTCGACAACACCAATTACAATTGGGGGGAATGTGATAATCGAGAGCGGTGGTACATTAACTATATCAAACACTCATGTTAAATTTGTTTATACACCAACTTTCCAAAATGGGGAAAATTTTTATGCTGCTAGAATAACAGTTAAACCAGGCGGAAAGTTAATTGTTAATGGAGGAATCCTTGAAGGTTGTAACTCTACTAGTGTTTGGGATGGAATTAAGCTACTTGGGATTAGAAGTGTTAACCAGCTTCAAACAGGCACTTATAAACAACCCGAAGCATTCCTAAATGGTTGTACGATTAAAAATGCGTATATTGCTTTATCCGCAAGAAATTACGACTATTTCTATCCTCATCCAAATTATGCGGTGGCATACGACGGTAGTTCTTCCGGAGGAATTTTTTATTTAGACGACGTGACCTTCGAAAATAATAAAACCGCAATTGATTATCCGGACTATCAGTATCCATTAGTCTCTACGATCGATAATTGTCATTTCAATTATACATCATCTTCACTATTTAAAACTCAGTATACAACTTCTAAGCCGATGATATTTATTAAAGTAATGGGAAGCATTGGACTAAGAATTGCAAATTCTGATTTCAACTCGACTATAACTGGTGTTTCAACGGACTTGCTTGGCACAGGGGTGTTGATAGTTCGAGGTGGAATACGATTTAGAAATTTAACAAGTATAAGTGCCGGAAATAATTATTTTAATAATTTAACTACTGGCATTCAAATATCTCAACCTGCATGGGGACCAGCAAATTTATTTTTAGGTAATTATTTCATAAATAATTATCAAGGAGTGTATATTCAAAATGGAAGAGGTGATTACATCAAAGATAACCATTTTGTAGTTCCTGAACCAAGCGGGGCAATTATTCGAACATATGGTCTTTATGCTCTTTCATCGAATAATTTACATATCGAAAAAAACGAATTCAAGGTTGATCAATTTTCTTCGGAAAATTCAACTTATGGATGTGCATTTAAATCTTCAAATGGAGTTGTTTTTGCTAATGATTTTAAACAAAATAGTGGACCTAAAGCAATGGATATTAGCATTCAAACTGAACTTAATTGTCCTCTCCTTTCATTTAAATGTAATAATTTTGAAGAACCTCTTAATTACTCAATTGCAGTCATTTCAGGTTCAATAAAAACTCAAGGCAATGGTTGTAATACTGGCCCTATGGATTTTCGTGCAGGCAATCATTGGGATTACAGCTGTAGCGGATATCAACAAATTTATAATCTTTCAAGCACACCTGTAACATATTTTGCGCACCATAGAGATATGGCCAGTAATCCAACGACTGTTCCGACCTGTTCTTTAAATGTTAACAAAACTGACTGCGGTATGAATGAAAATTCAGGTGATTGTGCAAATGCAATACCTAATTTACCTCCACCCCCTTCAACAGATTATTCAGACTATATTAATGCAATAAATTCACAAATTGAAGATTATGAAAATTTGATTAGTGAAGATGAATCAAATGAAGCAGTATTACGAGGTGAAATAAATTCACTTGAATACGAAAAGATTTTTCAAGCTAGTTTATTAGATGAGGAATCCGACTTAAATGACTTTTTATCTAATTCTAATCAAGTTGACTTAAAGCTAGATTTAATTGAAAAGTACTTGACTAAAAAAAATGAAACTGAATTTGAGGATCATTTAAATTCTCTTGAAGAAGGAGAGAATTTTAGTGCAGACGATAAAAGCACTTATGAAACGTATGCTTCCATGCTCTATGGAGCAATTGATGAAACTGGATACTTAAGTACCGAAGCGCTGTCTAGTAGTGAATTAGATGAAATTATCGAAGCTAACACAATTGCTAGCTCGAAAGCTGAAATCTTATTGCAGTATTTAAGTGACGAATTTACACGGCATGATATTCCTGAACTTCCTAGTTTGAGACATACGCTTGCATTAGGAAAATCAAATCTTTCGAAAATCAATATCTATCCGAATCCAACTTCGAACACTGTATACATAGATTATGAAGTTGAATCCACTGACGAAGAAAGTAATTTGAAGGTTGTAGTGAAAGACATGTTTGGTAGAACTATTAAAGTAATTTCCTTAGAAGACACTGCAGGATTGAAGCAAATTGAGCTTTCTGAAGCAACTTCCGGTATGTATAATATCATTATTAAAAATAATAATGATATATTGTACATCAATAAAATTGCACTTATGCATTAAACGATGAAGTCGGGACTTGGCATAGTAATATCTTTAATATTGTTTGCAAAGCAGGCAACATGTCAAAGTATACTTTTCAATAAAGTTTACGACGATAATACAAATTACAATCACAGTTTAGCAACATTAGTGGATGCAAGTAGTCAAAGCTATATTCTATTCGGTAGTGCCTTTGATCAAAATTCATACTTTGCATTAAATATTACAAAAATCAGTGCAAATGGTGACATCATTTGGCAGAATGATTACGATCTTACTGCAGGAGCGGATTTACCAGCTTCTGCAGTAATGTCCTATCAAGGCAAGTATATTGTTTGTGGATCTACTAAAGATTCATTGGGAATTTATACGGATGCTTTTATTGCAGAGTTTGATACGAATGGAACATTAAACTGGTGGAAGCGGTATGGAGGCCTTGGAAATCAATCAGCAGAATTTATTACTACATCATTTGGTCATGGTTATATCATTTCCGGTTATACTACTTCGGATTCAACCAATACAAGAAATCCGTATTACTTCTGCATCGATGAATTCGGGAATATAATTTGGGAAAAAAAAATTTATCAACTTTTCGAAAGCCCACTCTACTGTGTAGCTAAATCAATTGATTCAAACTATTTTTTTTGTGGCGAAGTAGACAGTCCAAGCGTACTTTCCTATAAAATACGACTTTTAAAAACAGATACATCTGGAAATATACTATGGGATAAAAAATTTGGGTCAGTAAATCCTCTTTGGGCTAGGAGAATTAAAGTAGCCTCGGATTCAACACTATTAGTCGCTGGAAGTATTGAAATTAGCGGAAATATTGATGCTTATTTAATGAAAACTGATCTATCTGGTAATATAATTTGGAGTCGAAGCTGGGGTGACGTTACAAATTTTGATGCAGTTCAAGATTTTGACGAAATTGATGGCGAAATCATAGAAATTATTGGAACTCAAAACAATTATTATGAAGTTGTATGCCTGATGTATAATTTACAAGGCGATACAATAAGAAGTTTTCGATTAAGAAATGATACTACAATTTCCCCTTATATTGAACATTATTTATATGATTTGGAATGTGTAAATTCAAATCTATTCGCTGCGAGTGGACAAAGAATTAATAATAATTCACCTACAAAGAATGATGCCTGGTTAGTTGTATTTGATAGCTTAGGTTGCGATAATGCAGCTTGTAATTTTAGTGGTATTGAGGATGGGGTGCCTTTAGATCCTGAAAAGTTTAGGTTTTACCCAATTCCAGCCACCAATGAACTACATATTAGCTTTTTACCTACGAAAGCTAGTTATGAATTTATGTTAGTAGATATTCTAGGAAGACAAGTGATTTCTAAATCCTTTGTCAATAAACAAATTGGTGAAATAACAATAAATACGGAGAATATCCCTAATGGTACGTTTGTAGGAACGATTAAGTCGCAAAATGGACTAATTTATAAGTCTAAGATTATTATTTTACATTAATGTCCAAACAGTAATCCGAGTAGTATTATTCGGTAAATGGCTGACTTTTTCGCACAGGTTAAAAATAGATTTTATATCATAACCTTAACGAAAAAAGCATGAAAAAACCAAGATTTACAGAAGAACAGATCATTGCTGTTTTAAAAGAACAAGAACAAGGATTGAAAGTTTCGGAAGTTTGCCCCCTCCCGCTCGGGAATGTTTGAGTGAAAGCCTGTGCGATGGGGCATTCCGCCGCACACAGTACTTCAGGTTACATCGGACGAGACATTTTATTTTTGACAAGTTCTCCTAATATATTTGTTTCTTTTCCATGAACCCGGGAAATAATTTTAACTGATGCCAAATGCCTAGCAGATCCATGAACAGGAAGCAATCTATTTCATGACGCTTACCACAATTAATTGGGTTGACATATTTTCAAGGGACTCCGCTGGAGGCAAGGCTGTTTTCAAGGCCAGGGCTCTGTACTCACTCATTAATAATAATGTAAAATTTGATGATTTTGAACTTTGTGGTAGCTCAAGTGAAAGAAAGAGGTCAGATTATAAAGCATTTCAAGGAGATATTTCTTATATTTATCCTAATCCAACTTCCAATGTATTTACATTGTATTTCAACCTTCTAAATTTCACGGATGGATTGGTACAAATTACAAATATGTTTGGCCAAGTCGTTAAACAAATTCATTTAACGGGAGAACGAGGTACTCTAAAGGTAGAAATGAGCGATTTGAACCAAGGCGTCTATTATTATCAAATTATTGATAGTGAGAATACAATTCGAAAAAAAGAAGCAATCATCCTTGTCAAATAAATGCACAAGATGGAGAAAAAGAATTCTTTTGCTCCATCTTGTGTTTATTTTTTCAAACAGCTTTGGCCAAGGTGTTAGTAATTTATGGTTATATGGTTACAATAATGCCGGCATAAACGGCACTATCGACTTTTATAATGGTCTGCCTACCATAACAACAAATCAACGCCACATGCGCTTCGATTTGGAAGAAGCTGTTATTAGTGATAATCTTGGAAATTTACTATTTTATACAAATGGTAATTACATAGCTGATGCAACGGATGACACTATGCTCAACGGGTCAAACTTAACACCCGGATGGTTCGCTGATAGCTATGGCTCAGGTGGATTCCCAATGGGTCAAGGCGCTATTATCATCCCTTTTCCTAATGATGCCAATAAATATTATTTATTTCATGAAGACGGAGTAGTACTTTCTACTCCGGTAAATTGCGTGCAACCAGTTAACTTGTTTTGTAGCATTGTAGATATGACGCTAAACAACGGACTAGGATCAGTTGTTTCGAAAAATGTTTCAATACTTTCAGATACACTCATTCTAGGTGAATTAACTGCCGTAAAGCATGCTAATGGTAGAGATTGGTGGTTAATCTGTCATAAAAATTTTTCTGATAAATTTTATATGATTTTAATTACTAAGTACGGTATCGGAAATATTTATAGTCAAAATATTGGTTTTAGCTATGGATACGGGGGTGAAGGACAAAATGTATTCTCACCAAACGGTGAAAAATATGCTAGGTATAAGCCACCTGATGGTCTGGATGTAATGGATTTCGATAGATGTACCGGACAATTTTCAAATTGGAATCATATTCAAATCAATGACTCTGCATCAGGAGGTGGTGTGGCATTCTCATCAAATAGCCGATATTTGTATGTAGGATCAGGACGGTACATAGTATCCCTCCGGTGAAGTACATATTGCCTGAACCCTTTTCATAATATTTCTTTGTAGCGATAAAAACCAAATCGCTATGGAAACTCAAAACAATGTACGAAATGGCTGGCGAACACGCGAGCAAAAGCAAGAAATAATTCT
>CAZAON010000117.1:0-2242 GCA_964486655.1 uncultured Flavobacteriales bacterium | reverse complement strand
ATTCCATGAAGCAAACGTTTTTTAATCCCCAGCTGTTATTCCGGCTCTACCGGAAATTTTACCTGGGTGGCTCACTGGAGCTTCAAAGAATAAAAGATTTTAAATATGAAGAAGGCGGTGTATTTGAAACCGATTCTGTTGTGGGAAGAGAAGGTGGTTTTACAGGAGGTGCCGGATTATTGATTACGGTAGACACCCGAACGAATGCTTATTCACCCGATAAAGGCGGATTGGCAGAGTTTAATATTACACGATTTGGAAAAGCATTGGGAAGTGATTTTCATTTCACCAGTTACACACTCGATTTGCGAACATTTTTTAAGGCAGGTAAAAACAGGGTAGTCGGACTTCAGTCATATGCAAAATTTAATTCAGGAGCGCCTCCTGTAAGATATCTTGCTGCTCTGGGCGGCAGTGAAATCATGCGTGGATACTATAAGGGAAGATATTCTGACCGGCACATGATAGCATTCCAGGCTGAGCTGAGACAATTTCTTTTCTGGCGTTTTGGAGTTACCGCATTTGCCGGTGCCGGTGAAGTCGCTTATGATATGAATGATTTTAGCATTAGTGAATTACATTATTCATACGGTGGAGGTTTAAGATTCCTGGTTCAGAAAAATGAAAAACTTAATCTACGTGTTGATTTTGGATTTGGCGAAAACAGCAGTGGAGTGTATGTGATTTTAAAAGAAGCGTTTTGATTTTTCGGAAATCATCTCAGTAGTTCCGTTCAACCCGCAACCCGCAACCCGAAACCCGAAACCCGAAACCCGAAACAAATTCATGCATCCCTTCAATGTACCTAACCCATAACCCGAAACCCATTCAACAAAAAAACCCTTTGCAAATACTTCTGCAAAGGGTTCCACTATAAAAACAGGATACTTAAGAAGGTTTATATAATTCGTAGATTACATCAACTTTTATTTCTGCTTTTTCAGCTAGCTTATCTTTTACAACAGACGGAACTTCAATTCCGAAATCTTTTAAAGTAAGTTTGAATGTCGATGTTCCGTTTGTCACTTTGCCGTCTTTAACTGTTAAAGAACCGTCGGCTGTCACTTCCTTTGTTACACCGTGTAATGTCATGTTGCCTTTAACTTTAACCGGGTAAATACCATCTTTACTCAGATTCACTGTTGATGCATTTGTAACTAATCCTTTAAATGTTGCTTTCGGGAATTTATCGGATTCAACATAGTTCTCGTTGAAATGTTCCTGCATCAGTGACTTTTCGAAATTGAATCCTTTCATTAATACTCCAAATTCCATTTCTCCTGTCGATACATCAAGTTTTGCTACTGCTTTCTCATTCGTAGCTTCAATCTTCTCAGGCGAAGATGGTGTTGTAGCGTCGAAATATATTTTTCCGTTCTTGGTAAAAAATTTCGTTTGTGCCTGTGTTCCCGCCGCTAACGCAAGTATGAAACAGGTAATGATAATTCTCTTCATAGATTCTTTATTATTTTTGATTTTCATTTATTAATACACAATCAACTAATACCACATCCATTAATACTCCGGTACAAACTCCTTTTATACGAACTTCCTGACCTTCCTGCAGATTTTTAATTTCACTCTGGTATTTAGTATCAAATTCACATCCGACTCCGGCTAAGTCAGCAGCCTGTAATGTGATATTATATTTTCCATTTTCGTCTTTCACTTTTTCAGAAATGACTCCTTTTACTTCTATAATCTTTCCGAGATATTTATCGTTTGCGGCTTTCTCATCAATGTCGTAATCGTTTACCAGCGTTACGGCATTTAGCTTGAAATCGGGAGTCTCATCGGCAATGCTTTGATGGGGTTTATTATACAGGTAATATGCATATCCAACAGCTGCAAGTATTAATACTGAAATGGATATGAATATGATTTTTTTCATTGGCAAGGCCCTTTGTGGGGCGGATTGCAAAGTTGAGGAATTTATTAATTGAACTGACATTTTACACTTAGATTTTACAATATAACGACTATCCTTTATTTCGATTTTATTCTTCTCTCAAAATCATTACCGAAATCCGGTTTTATCATGAAGCGAAGATGAGGACCAGCATTCCCATTATGAAAACCACTAAAGCAAGTATTGCATCGGGCACTAATCTCTTACTTCTCATCATTTCGGAAGTAAAGATATAGCCCGAATTGCCTCTGTCGAATTGATTTTAGCTGAATGGGAAATATACCCGCCTGAACCGGGGAGCAAAATATTAATTGGTAAAGAATGCGAAAAAGT
>CAZAON010000116.1:0-10688 GCA_964486655.1 uncultured Flavobacteriales bacterium | reverse complement strand
AATAAATTTTCGGATGCTCTTTTTGAAAATGTTTCATTGGTGGAGCCGGTTTATTTGAAGGAGTTTTTGGCTGGACCCAAAAAAAATTAACAACGGAGGAACAGAAGAAACAGAGGTTAACAGAGGTTATGCTTTTGGCAGTTGAAAGAATCCCGGCCTTACCAAAGAAATAATACTTTCTTTTATTTTTTCAGAATTGAAATTTATTAAAAGCCCTTTATTTTTATCAGTTAACTTCATATATGTTAGTAATTGAGCACTATAAAGTGGAATCATTATTTCTTTTGATTTATTTTCAACTATTATTAAGTCCTCCACTAAAATATCCAGTTTCAATTTAGATTGCATTTTTTTTTCTTTATATATTAAAGGGAGATAAATTTGCGACTGAACAGATAATCCGGCGTTAATCATTTCGTCAATGAAACATTCTTCATAGACAGATTCTAATAATCCGGGTCCTAGTTCTCTATGAACTTCAATAGCACAACCAATAATTTTAAAGGATAATTCATGAAGATATTGCTGAGTAATCATTTTTTTATCACAAATATCACCACAAAATATCTCAAGTTTCAACCAATAAAATAAGGATATTATAATAGAAAACTCTGTTAAACTCCGTTTCTTCCGATTCTCAGATGTAAATTTTACTCTGCCTCCAAAACCAAATCATCCGTCTCCACCATAGTAGCCTCTCCCAACGCAATTCTCGATATCCTCAAATCACGTGGCGCCGTGATGGTCGTTTCCATTTTCATCGCTTCAATGGTAAACAGCGGTGTATTCTTTTTCACCTGGTCGCCATTCTTCACAAACATCTTCGATAACCTTCCCTGCAACGGTGCGCCGATCTGATTCTCGCCATTAGCCTTCGGATGTACTATCTTAACAACATTTGCTTTTCTGTCTATCGTGTCAATCGAACGCGTTTGTCCGTTCAGTCGGAAGAATACCGTGCGATGCCCCGCATCATCTGCATGATCCGCCACATATAGCAAACGTATGATCAGGGTTTTTCCGGTTCCGATATCAACGAGTATTTCTTCATTAGGCTTCAAGCCGTAAAAAAAGGCAGGAGTCGGTAAGAAACTAACATCACTGAATTTTTTATTGAAAGCATAATACTCTTCGAATACTTTCGGATAAAATTTCCAGGAAAGGAAATCAAGAAAACTCTGATAGTTGTCAAACTTATTCTGGAACTCTTCGAACTCTTTTTCGAAATCAATCGGCTTCAGGTGTGCATTCGGAAGATCGGTATACGGCTTGACATCTTTTAGAATTATGTTCTGCAGGTCTTTTGGCCATCCGCCAAACGGTTGTCCCAGATCACCGCGAAACATGCTTTTTACAGATTCGGGAAACGAAAGTTTTTCTCCTCGGCTGAAAATATCTTCCTTCGATAGATTATTTGTTACCATGAACATCGCCATGTCGCCAACGACTTTAGAAGATGGAGTAACTTTTACGATATCTCCGAACATCATATTCACGTCTTCATAGGCTTGCTTAATATCATCCATGCGGGATGCAAGTCCGAGTGAAATGGCCTGGGGCTTGAGATTGGAATATTGTCCGCCAGGAATTTCATGTTTGTAAACTTCAGCTGTACCTGCCATCAGCCCCGACTCAAACGGATAATAATATTCACGAACGGTTTCCCAGTAATTGGAAAACTCATTGAGTGATTCCACATTTACATTCGTCTCATAAGGCGTGTTTTTCAAAGCTTCTGCAAGTACATTGTAATTGGGCTGCGAAGTGAGTCCGGATAAAGAACTAAGCGCCACATCTACCACATCAACTCCTGCTTCAATCGCCTTCAGATAAGTGGCATTCTGAATCGAAGATGTATCGTGTGTGTGAAGATGGATAGGAATATCTACAGCCTTCTTAAGTTCGCTGACCAACAGTCCGGCGGCATAGGGTTTCAATAAACCCGCCATGTCTTTAATTCCTAAAATATGCGCGCCTGCATCTTCAAGTCTTTTGGCAAGATCGATATAGTATTGCAGTGAAAATTTCTGACGCTGCGGATTCATGATATCTCCCGTATAGCAAATACAGGCTTCGGCAATACCGCCGGTACGTTCACGAACCGCATTGATGCTGACAGTCATGCTATCAATCCAATTGAGTGAATCGAAAATGCGGAAAATGTCTACTCCGTTTTCCCAGCTTTTCTCAATGAATTTTTCGACGAGATTATCAGGGTAAGAAGTATATCCGACGGCGTTCGATCCCCGGATGAGCATTTGAAGCAGGATATTCGGTATAGCGCTGCGAAGCATCTGTAATCTTCTCCATGGACATTCGTGCAGGAATCGTAAAGCAACATCAAACGTTGCTCCGCCCCAGACCTCCATCGAAAAGGTTTCGGGATGCCTTCGTGCGAAACTCTCCGCAACTTTCATTAGGTCATGTGTGCGCACCCGTGTAGCAAGCAATGACTGGTGTGCGTCGCGGAAAGTCGTATCGGTAAACTGAATTTTCTTGTTTTCTTTTAACCATTTGGCAAACTTCTCCGGACCTGATTCATCGAGCAATTGTTTTGTTCCGGGAGTGATTTTTTTGCTTCGGTCAAAAGCCGGAACCTGGGCATGTTCGAATTTACGGGACGGATCAATTTTATTGACATCCGGATTTCCATTCACCATAACATCGGCGAGATACATGAGAATCTTAGTGCCTCTGTCTTGTTTTACCTTAAATGAAAACAGGTCGGGATATTTTTCAATAAAGCGTACCGTTGCTTTTCCGTTTGCAAACTCAGGGTGACGAAGTACGTTTTCTAAAAATGAAATATTTGTTTTCACGCCGCGAATACGAAACTCGCTTAACGCTCGTAGTAATCGTTGCTGCGCTCCTAAAAGCGTTCTTCCTTTCGCCGTAATTTTTACGAGCATCGAATCGAAGAATGGAGAAACTTTAACTCCCTGGTATGAACTTCCCTCGTCGAGACGAATTCCGTAACCGCCTGCATGACGATATGCGATAATTGTTCCGTAGTCGGGTTTGAAATCATTCTGCGGATCTTCCGTCGTGATTCTGCATTGTATTGCAAAGCCGTTACAGCGGATAGAAGCCTGATCCCTGATCCCGATTTTAGAGGACGGAAGTGGTTCTCCGTCGGCAATTAATATCTGACTGCGAACGATGTCGATGCCGGTTACCTCTTCGGTAACGGTATGTTCTACCTGTATGCGCGGATTTACTTCGATGAAAAAAACATTCTCGTTTTCATCAACCAAAAATTCAACGGTACCCGCGTTGTTGTATTTGACATGCTTTGCCAGACTGAGTGCATAGTTGTAGAGTTTTTCTTTAGTCTCGGCTTTTAGTGATGGGGCCGGAGCCATTTCAACAACCTTCTGAAAGCGGCGCTGAATACTGCAATCTCTCTCGAATAAATGAACGATGTTACCCTGGTTGTCACCGAGAATCTGTACTTCTATATGCTTTGGATTGTCAACATACTTTTCTATAAAAATGGTGTCGTCTCCGAATGCATTGCCCGCCTCACGTTTCGCTTCCGTAAACGTTTTCTCCAGCATTTCTTCCTTGTGAATTACGCGCATTCCCCGTCCGCCACCACCGGCACTTGCCTTGAAAATGACAGGGAACCCAATTCGTTTTGCTTCCTGCAAAGCGATTTCGGGTGTCGTTAATTTTATTTTGTTGTCTTCAATGATCGGAACGTTGCAGGCAATGGCGACGAGTTTTGATTTTACTTTATCTCCCAGTTGTTCCATAACCTCCGGCTTAGGACCAATAAAGATGATGCCCTCTTCGGCACACCGGCGGGCGAACTGAACATTTTCTGAGAGGAATCCGTAGCCGGGGTGAATTGCGTTTACCTTGTTTATTTTAGCTATGCGGATTATTTCTTCTATGTCGAGATACGGTTTCAATGGTTCTTCGTCTGCACCGATCTGATAAGCTTCATCGGCCTTGAAGCGATGAAGCGAATAACGATCTTCATAGGTAAAAACAGCGACTGTGCGTATGCTAAGTTCGGCGGCAGCACGAAGAATGCGAATGGCAATTTCCCCGCGATTTGCCACCATTAATTTATTTATGTTTTCCATGTGTATGCTATGTGTGAATAGAACAAAAATAATTGATCTTTCAGCCGGAAGGTCATAGAATGAAAGGAATAATCAACAGCTTCTATTGAGTAACCTGTTGTGATTTCAATAGCATCAATGCTTCGGCATAATTTTCAGTGGGCAGATTACATGTTTTGTTACGGCAGATATAGATAAATGTTTTACCATTTTGATAGCGGTTCTTCAGTAATGGCAATGAGGAGTTTTCGTGAATTGTTCCTGCAATAATCGCATTTGGTAAATACTCTTTCGAAAACTTATTTGTAATATCCATAGCGTTTTCGCCGGTGACAGCAATTTCCAGGAATGGCATTAGAAGGTTCATGTATAAATTCATCCAGTTAGAATGAGAAGAAGGATAACGTAAGATGTTTTCTTCTATCGAATTTGCCATTCGTACAGCTTTTGCTGTATATTTTTCATCTTCGAAATAATCTCCAAGGATATAAAGCGCGTTTGCCATTTCTGAATTCGAAGCCGGAATTACATTATCGGAAATTTCTTTTTTTCGGGCAATAAGCAGATTTTCAACCGGGGAGAAGTAAAAGAAACCATCATTCTCATCGTAGAAATGTTCGATAGCAAGGTCGGCGAATTTCTTTGCCTGCAGTAACCACTTTTCATCCAGTGTTATCTGATACAGAAGTATAAAGGATGTAATTGTAAAAGAGTAATCTTCCAGAAAACCATTATTATTTTTCTGACCGCGGACATGCAGAAGCATGCCATTCCTGACCGCATGATTCATGATTCCTTCGGCACAATCAATGGCCATTTTTCTGAATCGTTCATCACCAAATGCCTGAAATGCATAGCATAACTGTGTAATCTGTAAAGCGTTCCACGAAGTAATTATCTTCTTGTCAAGCGCAGGCCTTATTCTCTTTTCGCGTTCATTATATAAAATTGTATTAGATTTTGTGATGAACGATTCTAATTCTGTATCCGTGATGCCATGCTTTTCCGCTATTTCCCGTGATGATTTTTTGCGTAGAAATATGTAATGATTTTTCTCCCAATACCCGTGATCGTTTACGTTGTAATAATCATTCAGAATGGAGTAGGGGTCAGCTTTGCCTGATTCCGGCAATTGGATTTTTTGTAACTCTTCCTTCGTCCACACATAATATTTTCCTTCTTCACCCTCAGAGTCAGCGTCAATGGCCGAATAGTAACCACCTTTACCGTCCGACATTTCTCTTTCTAAAAAATCAATTGTCTCAACTGCGATTTTTCGGTACAACGGATCTTTGGTCACTTTATATGCATTCGAATAAAGAGCCGATAATTGAGCATTATCATAAAGCATCTTTTCGAAGTGTGGCACTTTCCACAATGTGTCAGTCGAGTATCGCGCGAATCCGCCGGCAAGATGATCGTATATTCCGCCGAATGCCATCTTATTGAGTGTTAGTTTTACATGATCAAGCAAGGTTTTGTCGTTTTGCGTAACGGCGTAACGAAGAAGGAACAAATAATTTCCCGGCATTGGAAATTTTGGAGCGCGCGCAGTTCCACCTTCCACATTATCGAGTGTGTTTTTCCATGCTGCAATGGCATGAGGCAAAATTTCGGCAGATAAATTTCCGGTTGTTTCTGTAGTAACGATTTCTGAATTTTGAATGCCTTTCGTCAGTTCATTCGCATATTCGGCCGCTTTGGCCGGATCACTTTTATAGAATGAATCGAGTTGGGTAAGTACCTGCATCCAGTTGTGTTTCGGAAAATAAGTGCCTCCGTAAATCGGCCTTCCGTCGGGCAGTGCAAAACAATTCAATGGCCAGCCGCCTGAACCCGTCATCAGTTGAACAGCGGTCATATATATCTGATCAATATCGGGACGTTCCTCACGATCTACTTTTATACATATAAAGTGCTCATTCATGATCCTCGCAGCTTCAGTATCAGTAAAAGTTTCATGTTCCATAACATGGCACCAATGGCAGGAGGAGTAGCCTATGGAGATAAGGACCAGTTTATTTTCCTTCCGGGCCCGTGTCCAGGCTTCGTCTGACCAGGGGTACCAGTCGACCGGATTATGGGCATGCTGTTGCAGGTAAAGGGAGGACTCACCGCCCAAATGATTTGTAAATTGCTGATTCATAGGGTACTTACTTGATTTAGCAAATATCATCAAATACAAGCCTCTTATCGTGTTTTTTGACATTTTTGCTTTTTCCTGCCTGGTCTAAAGCAACTAAATTCTATTTTAAAATCGGGGAATAAAACTGTTTGACTGTTTAGAATAATTTTTTACATTTGCGTCCCTCAAAAAACTGAGGGTAATCAAGTTAAGATTTAAAGATCATGTACGTCATTGTAAACATAGCAGGCCAGCAATTTAAGGTTCAAAAGGACCAGCAGGTAATTGTTCACCGTCTGTCAGGAGAAGAAGGTAAGTCACTGGAATTTAAGGACATAGTTCTTGCTGATAACGATGGTAAAATAAAAGTAGGAGCAAATGCTCTGAAAGGTGCCAGCGTAAAAGCTAAAATTGTTGACCATATCCGCGGTGATAAGGTTATTATTTTCAAGAAAAAGCGTCGTAAAGGGTACCAGAAACAAACCGGACATCGTCAGGATCTGACCCGTATTCAGATTGAAAGTATTGCAGGAATTTAATTCAGTAACATTAAAAAAGTAAACAGTCATGGCACATAAAAAAGGTGTTGGTAGTTCAAGAAACGGTCGCGAATCACACAGTAAGCGTCTTGGTATAAAAATATTTGGCGGTCAGAGTGTAGTCGCCGGGAACATTATCGTTCGTCAGCGTGGTACTCGTCATTTTCCGGGTGATAATGTTGGTATTGGAAAAGATCATACATTATTCGCTTTAGTTGACGGCAAAGTTGTTTTCAGAAAGAAATTAAATGAGAAGAGCTTTGTTTCAGTTCAGCCTCATAGTTAGTCTTGAATTAATTCAAAATAAGAAATGAAAAAGCCACTAAAAAATTAGTGGCTTTTTTATTTATTCTCCAGATAGCTATCGGGACTTCAATCTTCATTATTCAATACACTAGTCCATAGCCGTATTCAAGAAATCCAAAAACGGTCGCATCAGTTTTGTTGCCTTGCCAAGCTCCTTAACAAAGTTTTTAGAAGTGATTTCCTTGTCAGTGTAATTATGCCAGACAATAAAACTTGTCAATCGTAAATATTCAATGTCGGGATGATCTTTGTCGTACCCTTTTGGTGTTGTTTTTAGTTTATGTTCTTCGTCGAGCTTGCCGAAGTATTTCTTAAAATCTTTTTGGTCGATAATTTTATGAAAGTTCTTGCCGTTATAATCAATTTCCTGTCTGATTTTTTTGACAACATCTGAAGGTGGCATCCAGATTCCCCCTGCAATAAAAGATTTACCGGGTTCAATGTGCAGATAATAGCCGGCATTCATAGCCTTCTTTCCGCCAATGTTTATGCTAGCGCCTAAGTTGTTCTTGTAAGGTTTTTTGTCCTTCGAAAAGCGAACATCACGGTATATCCTGAACAGACAGTCTTTCGAAGTTAATCCGCTGAATCGTTTATCAAAGCTGCAAATTTCTTTCAGCAAAGCATCAACCGTATCAGACACATTGTCTTTGGAAGAAAGATATCGCTCCTTATTTTTATCAAACCAGTCTTTATTGTTGTTCTTTTTTAAAGCGGTGAGAAAGGAAAGTGTTTGAGTGTTTATCATTAAGCAAATATAGGGAAGTCGGTTGAAAATCAAGAGGGGGAATGTTGGCTACGGGGGTTTGGGTTACGGAATTCCAGGATTCCAGGATTCCATTATTCCATGATTACAATATTCCAAAATTCCATTATTCCATTATTCCGGATTTCAATATTCCATGTTCAACGTCTTAAATCCTCGAGGTCTTTAGATCAGAAATCAGGATAATCTTCAATCTTCTCCCGATAGCTAGCGGGACTTCAATCTTCAATAAAAAAGCCCCTGTCTTGCGACAGAGGCCTTACACAACAATATGAGTAACTATTAATTTACTGTTAATTTTCCTTTAGCAACGTTCATACCGGCGTCATCTATAGAGTAGAAGTAAATTCCTGCATCAAGGTTGGTTCTGTTGATGTTATTATCACCATTACCAACTTGTTTTGTAAGAACAATCTGACCGCTGAGATTGTAAACGCGGAGAGTAGCATTACCTGAAGTGTTCTCAAGGTAAATTGTTGCATTCTCTGACATTGGATTTGGATAAACTGAAACTTTCACATCTGAAGACATATCAGTTGCAGACGATCCTGCATCTCTGTGGTGATGTCCCGGGTGGTGAGGACGCGGAGGTAAGTTAGTGTCAACACTGTCACACCATGTATCTGTACAAGTACCGCCAGCATTAGTGTTAGTTACTGTTAAGCAAACATAATATACACCTGCAGCAGCATATGTATGAGCAGGATTCGGATCTGTTGAAGTTGATCCGTCACCGAAGTCCCATGCATAAGTAGCACCGGGTGAAGACGGACGACGCATAAAGTTCAAAGTGTTTGCTAAACTATCCCCTCTAACACGGAAGTGAGCATTACATCTTGGAGCCGGAGTGAAAACATGAACGCTGTCGCACCATGTATCTGTACAACCACCACCGATTGTATCAGTAACTGTTAAACATACATAATAAAAACCTGTGTCAGGAAATACGTGATTTGGATTCTGGTCAACTGAAGTTGTACCATCTCCGAAATCCCATGCATAAGTTGCCGCACCTGATCCGTCAAATGTGTGGAAATTCATTCCATTGGCAACTGAATCACGGTGATGAACGAAATGCGCATTGCAAGACATTTGAGGATGTCCACCTGGACCACCCGGACCACCGCCTGGATGTCCACCGCCTGGGTGACCACCACCCGGATGTCCACCACCCGGATGACCTCCGCCCGGATGACCGCCTGGCATTTGCGCGAATAAAGAGGTACTGAGTAACAACATCACAAACGCTGCCAGTACTTTTGAAATTTGGTTTTTCATTGGATAATAGTTTGGTTATTTTAAGTTAATAGAGAGCTTAATTATTAGACGACGATAAATAATACTTAGTTGGGTATGTGGAAACTTATTCCGGGAATTATTTTATCGTTTATCTGTTTCAGTTTTTACTTATTGATAATTTTAGAAATTTATGCTGAATCCTGCAGTTAATCCGTAGTAATGAGGGAATGATTTAACAGGGCTATCTACATTTATCGGTGTGACTGAATAACGCAGAGAAGGTTTAACAAACATGCTAAGTCCTTTGTAGAAATTATATTGAGCGCCAAATCCAAACAGCACTGAGTAATTCATATTACTAATGTCATCCAGGCTGTTGTCTTCAGAAGTCACATCATTGATAACAACTTTTACTTTCTGGGTCTGAACATAATTTAAAGATGCGCCTCCTTCAATAAAGTAGGATAGTTTCTTTGTTCCGAAAGAGTATCTGATCAGGAACGGAACATTGATGAAACTAATCGTTTCGAAAACTTCTGTTTTAACATTCAATGTATCGCCGCTATTTGACTGACTTCCATTTGGCGGAACATTATTTAAATCAATTGAACCGCATGGTGTATGAACCACATAATGATGATTGTCGTTCGGGTTGTTTGGATTTCCCGGATTCGGATGACCATGTCCGCCGCCCGGACCACCTCCATGTTGACCGCCACCATGATGTCCTCCACCATGATGCCCGCCGCCATGTTGTCCACCGCCACCTGATTGATTAGACCATGGTCGGTTAACATATACATCCTGGTATACGGAATCGGCAACGACAGATACAGTATTATACACGGCAGTTTTAGAGTATTCAGAAGCCTGAACGCCGCTGGCTATACTCCATTTGCTCGTGATATTGTAACGCAAATTTATTCCGGTTGAATAACTGTATTGTGATTCTTCATTCTTGTAATCGTCGATATTTGTCGAAGCCGGACCGTTATAATCAGGATTTGCTTTCAAAGATGATTGAACATACTCAGGTGTATAGTAAGCATCAATCGCAATGTGAGAAACGATTCTCTTAACCAATGATGTCGATTCGGCTGCAGCAGGAGCCGGATTTTCTTTTGTCATTGGATCCGCTGAAATCTGCGGAGCCGGTTGTTCAGCTACAGGAGTTTTTTCAGCAGGCGTTGTTTGTTGTTCATTCGTATTTTGAACGTCATTAGATTTTGCTTCATTAACAACCTCTCCGGATGCGGTATTGGCAGTATTCGGAGTTGCGGATGAACGTTGAGTTTCAGTTGCTAATGCAATTCCGGCTGCGGCAGGCGCAACATTTACCGAATTGTTATTCGTGTTGTCTGTGATGTTTGAAGAATTGGTGTTTTCACCGGTTGCACTGAGGCCGGTTTTATTATTTTCTGCAGAGGAAACATTGTTTTCTACAGGTTTGTTTTCGCTTTGAACGGAAACATTTGAATTACCCGAATTTTGTACTGGAGCCTGAGTGGCTGCTGCCGCAGTAACTGCCGGAATTACTACTTCTTTATTATCACCCCGAATTTCTTTTGAAGTCACAGCCTCATTCTGAGTTTTTGATATTTCCGGTGCAGTCGTAATGCTTGATCCAATAGATGCTGTTTGCT
>CAZAON010000115.1:0-3897 GCA_964486655.1 uncultured Flavobacteriales bacterium | reverse complement strand
TCAACGACATCACCGTAACGAACCGAATCGATACCAATACCGTTTGCATCACCGTAAATCCTCATCCGGTTTTACAGTGGCCGCTCAACATTACTGTTTGTCTGAACAGCGCGCCGATCACTCTTAACACTTCGACGGTTCTTGTTTATGTGAACAATACCTGGGTTCCTGTTACTTCGACGAATGGAACCGGATTCTTCTCCGGACCAAATGTGGCGGGAAATGTATTCACACCTTCTGTACTCGGACCGAACATTGTCACTTATACTTATACAGACAGTCTAGGTTGTACGGCCAGCGTGAGTCAGTACATTAACGTCATCAATTGCAACAGTTGTGATACATCACAGGCCTGTCAGATAAGCGCCGGACCTGACCAGGTAATTTGTCAGGGAGAAGCTGCGATTCTGGCTGTGTCCAATTGCAATTCGAATCCGACCTGGTATCAGATAACAGTCGAAGGAAATATTCCGATCGGAAATAATCCGATCATGGACATCTTCCCTCAACAAAGCGGATGTTACATGGTTATCTGCTGCAACCCTGCTCCTTGCTGCTGCGATACCGATACGGTTTGCATCACGGTGAATCCTCAACCGATTATTCAATGGCAGTTTATGTTTATTGATATCTGCCTGAATTCATCTCCGATTGTACTCTCAGCCGCTGATATATATGTATTCATTAATAACGCATGGGTTTCTGTAATCAATGCGGGCGGCAGCGGTGTATTCTCCGGACCAGGAGTTACCGGAAATGTATTCACACCAAATACACTTGGTCCGCATGTTATCACTTATACATACACCGATCAGAACGGCTGCACCGCGACTGTTACAAATACCATTAATGTCATTGATTGTGGATGTGCAACGCCTTGTAATTGCAATTCTATTCCTCCTCCTCCATTGCCGACAATTACAATAAACAGCGTAACAGCCGATAGTTGCAATGGAAGTGGCTGTATCAATGCAACATTTACAGGATGTTGCCTGCTCTATAGCTATACCTATTACAATCCTTGCAATCCTGCAATTTCATACAGCGTTGCCCAAACTAATAATCCGTCAATCTTCTGCAATCTGCAGGCAGGATTTTATGTTATCTATGTTCAGGATGGCTGTGGTAATGTTGTACAGCAAACGGTTAATGTTCCGCTTACCTCACCGCCATTATCAGCGACAATCAGCTATACTAATTGCACCGAAGTCGTTTGTGTAAATGTTGAAGGCGGTTGCCCTCCATATGCTTATAGCTGGAGTACGGGACAAACAACTGCATGCATATCAGGATTCGAACAATGCGCAACACTCACTGTCACTATCACCGACAGTCGCGGATGCTCGATTACAAAACCTGTTTGGATACCACGTATTTCATTTGTTGGAATCGTTGCACCGTTCTGTTGTCAGAATAACGGAATAATATGCGCAAACATTTGTTCAGACCAGCAATACAGCATGTCCTGGAATGTGGCAGGTTCAACCGGTCCTTGTCTGCAGGGAATTGGTCCGGGAACATATTGTATTACTCTTGTGAATTCAACGGGTGATGTGGTAACCTGCTGCTATACTTTACAAGCAGCGCCTCCACCAACTGTAACATTTACCTTCAGTACATGTGGCAATACGGTAATGCCTGAAATAAATTCAAACGGATGTTCAAATTACACATGGCACTGGGATAATAATAGTACGCAACTCGAAAGAGTGGTTGAACCATGCGATTCAATAACATTTACAATTATCGATTGTTATGGAATAGCCTATCATCACGGATTCAGAGTACCAAGTGTAACGGCTTCAATTCTTCCTGTTAATTGTCTGACCGGACTAGGAAGAATTTGCATAGAAGTACAATGCTTCAGATGTGCCCCATACACATATGAATCAATTAACAACATCTCAAGCACGATGAATTGTTTTGATGTTCCTCCGGGATTCAATAACATTTGTATAACAAATTCCTGTGGCGATGTAATTTGTTGTCAGATGTTTATGCCTCCACCATTGCAATTCACTCTGACCTCAACACAAACCAACGTAACATGTTATGGCGGAAGCGATGGAACAGTTACGATAATTCCTCAGGGTGGTACCGGACCATATACAGGTGCCGGAACATATACAAATCTCCCTGCAGGCACTTATACATTTACTGTTGTTGACGCGAATGGTTGTACAGCAACAATAACTGTTACAATTACTCAACCGCCAATAATCGTAATTGGTCCGTTTGATCCAGTTGGCTGTCCGGGCGATGTAATTAATGTAAGCGGAACCGGATTCACAGGTGTCACCGGTGTGTTGTTTAATGGCGTTGCCTCAACATCATTCCAGGTCTTAACATCGACACACCTGAGAGCGACTGTTCCTCAAAATGCGACAACAGGACCGATTACAATTATCATTGATCCATGCGCGACTATCAGCCTTGACACATTCCATGTTATCTCTTGCGGTATTACAATTAATGTACAACTCTACCTTGAGGGATACTATGCCGGCAACGGACTCATGGATAACTATGGCGGAGGTGGTTGCCTGTATGTTAACGGAATTTCACAATCTACCTCTGATGCTGATTCGGTATTCATAAGTCTTGTTGATCCACTTACACTACAGACTTTTGAAACACAGGCCTCCATCTTGCAAACGAATGGCCAGGCTTCTGCAAACTTTAGTGGTGCAGTAACAATCGGATCATCGTATTACCTGCAGATCAATCATCGCAATGCTCTTGAAACATGGAGTTCAAATCCGGTTACGATCAGTCAGATCACAAACTATAACTTTACAAATGCTCAATCCAAAGCATATGGAAATAATATGGTTCAAACGTTTGACGGATTGTATTGGGCATTCTACAGTGGTGACATTTCTGATAACGTACTTGGAGTCGGTTACCAGGATGATATAATTGAATCGCAGGATTACCTCGATATGGAAAATGCCGTTCAGGTAATTTTAATTGGTTACAATACTCCTGATATTACCGGTGATGGAGTCGTTGAATCATCCGATTACATTATCATGGAAAACAATGTGCCGCTGTTGATCTTCACACTGAGGCCATAAAATCGATTTACAAAAAATGAATAAAGGGGCGGGTCAGATTCAGACTCGCCCTTTTATTTTTCATTTAATTTAAATTTGAAAATGATTTATGATGATCTTTGTCCTTGTTTCTTTTCGGGCAAATTCATTTAACCAAAAAAATAATTTCAAATTGAATATAACCTCTTCATCAAATAACACCATTGCTATCGGTACTCATTCGGCTGAAAAGCCAATGGAACCAATGAACATCCAGCGAAGAGATTTGCAGGAGCATGATATTGAAATAGAAATTCTTTATTGCGGCATATGCCATTCAGATCTTCATGCGGTAAAAAACGAATGGGAGAAAAAACTTTTCAGGTTCCAATATTGGAGGAATAGCCGAAACCCAGGAAGTACTTGATTTTTGTGCAGATCATAATATCACAGCCGAGATCGAATTGATCAAAGCGAATCAAATTAACGAAGCATTTGACAGGCTTCAAAAGGAGATGTGCATTATAGATTTGTGATTGATATAAAGTCAATAAAAAAATGAGAGTGATTTGACAAGTCCAAGATTATTAGCCTAATCAAGTCTTCATACAAAAAAATTGCGCTTATTAACTGAGCTTCCCATTAATTAACAATGACAAAATTCTTACTCCGCGAAAACTTCCCTCCTCCAATCTTCAAACAATAACTCCCAGCCTTATAATTTCCCGGCAACGAAAAATAATTCATTCCCTCGTTGACTCTAACAGTTTGCTCCGCTACTTTCTGACCTGCGAGATTGTAAATTTCCATTTTAACATCTTCACTGACTCTGGAAAAGAAACGACTGCTTACTGAATTTCCC
>CAZAON010000114.1:0-2964 GCA_964486655.1 uncultured Flavobacteriales bacterium | reverse complement strand
CTGAATGGCCGATTCGTTGGAAGGATCTCGGTGAGGCTTGTTATATATCCTGTAAATGATTCCGCTTACAACCACACTAAATAGAATAATTCCAATCAGAATTTTTTTCATATTAATTTGATACTTCTATTTAACACGGATAATAATTACTTATTGTCAGTTGATCTTAAATAGTATAAAAATGACTTTTCTTGTCAATAGAAATCGATCAATTAACTTTCACAGTTTAAAGAAATAGAAAGATTCTGAAGACAATCTGAATTAAGACTGAGGAAACCGGAACTTATGAATGGAATTTGACCGTAAAAAGATGATTTTTGTCAGTATATTGGTAGTCAACTCTATAACCTTCGACATCACATATTTTTTTTACAATAGCCAGACCTAATCCATTACCATGGTTATTGTTGGATTCGCGATTAAAGCGTTCAAATATTTTATCGGGATTTTTAAGCGGTTCACCTGGATTGCTGACCTGAAGAGAAGTTGAATCAATCCTGATGATTATTTCGCTTTGTTCTTGAGTATGTCTCAGCGCATTGGAAATAAGATTACTGAGCAAGATATCAAACAGTATCTGACTTCCGTTCACAGTAGTTTCTGATTCTATCTGCGTAACAATTTTTACCTTTTTATCCTGCGCCATTTGTTTGTATAACTCCAGGCATGGGTGTAGCACCGACTGAACCACTATTTCTTGTCTTGTTAAAAATTGACGATTTTCAATTTTTGATAATAATAAAAGATTTTTGTTTAAGCGTGCAATGCGATCGGTGGCATCTAATAAGCTGCTGATTATTTCCGCTTGATCTTGCGTTATTTCTTTATCCTGTATAAGGAGTTCCAACTTGGATCTGATTATAGCCAGTGGAGTTTGCAATTCATGGGAAGCATTTTCAGTGAATTCCTTTTGACTTAAATAAGCATCGCGGCTTTTATTCACCAGTTGAATAATAGCTTCACTAAGGTCTCTGAATTCCAAGGTTGAAGAGTGAGGTAATTCGATTGCCAAATCCTTATCTATTTGATACTTTTTTAGTTTTTCAAGGATGATATAGAATGGATGCCAGACTTCCTTGGAGAGTTTTCTATTAATGAGGATAAATCCTACCAGTAACAAAATTAATAGTGCGATTTGTATCAATACAATAGCAGTTACCAGTTTGGTATTGCCCACAATAGACTCCCGGATGATGAGTGTATATTGCTTTTCATTAATGATGACCCCTGTTCGCAGTGCTCTAAAGGGTATCTGTTCTTTTTCTAAACTATCGTATTGCGTGTAGGAAAATAGAGAATCGGCAACCGGCCATTGACTTGCTTCGGTTAATATAAATTCTTCATTGATCAATTGATAGATTTGTAGATCATTGTCACTTTGAAGTAGCTTGGCTGTATTAATGAAATTTTGTTTGTGATGGAAAAGTTCTTCTTCTAATTCAACAACAAACAGATGTTGAATGGCCAGGTAAAACAATGGAGTGCAAACCACCAACAGGAGTATGGAATAAACAATATAATTCTTTACTGTGCGCTTCAGCAGCTTCATGCCTCAAATTTATAACCTAGCCCATAAATGGTTTTTATGTAATCCTGACAACCAGCTTCAGTCAATTTCTTTTTTAGATTTTTTATGTGGGCGTAGATAAAATCAAAGTTATCAAAAACTTCTGCTGCATCTCCGGAGAGATGTTCGGCAATGGCGTTTTTAGATACTACCCTGTTTTTATTCGAGACAAGAAAGAGCAACAAGTCATATTCTTTGCGTGTTAAGTCCACCAAACGATCATGTATAGTGGTGATCTTTCCCAGTAAGTCTATGGTTAGTTCATTAAAGGAGAGCGTATTACTTCCGCCAAATCGTTTTCTTCTTATGACGGCCGAAATCCGAGCTCCCATTTCCGATAAATGAAAGGGCTTAGCCAAATAGTCGTCAGCACCCAGATTCAATCCTTTAATTTTATCGTCCAGAGAATTTTTGGCTGAAACAATAATTACACCTTCTGTCTTTTCTTCTTTTTTTAATTTCTCCAGAATACTAAAGCCATTTCCATCGGGCAATGTGATGTCGAGAAGAATGCAGTCGTAATCATGCAGCAATATTTTTTCAGAAGCCGCTTGTTCCGTATGTGCCACTTCACACACATAGCTCTCCTGACGAAGGTATTGAACCATACTCTTTGCAAGTTCTCTTTAGTCTTCGACAATTAGTATTTTCATTCGTGTTTGTTATTGAAAAGTAATGAATTTGTCTCTTAATGTCTCATTAGTTTATTTTTAAACGCGAAACTGGCAGCCTGATACCAGGTTATGGCTTCCTTTTCGATACTAAGTGATTTGTGTTTTACGATTTCAGAAATTAATTCTTTGTCCTGACCCACCAGATAAACAGCTGGATCTTTTTTTGGTGTGAGTACAACCAAAGTATCATTCTTGAGATAGCCAAGTAATTGATAAGTGCTGATAAATGCCCTTTCTTTTCCCGGAGGCAATGTATAGATATCATAGCCAAAAAATTTAGAAGTATAGGAGAAGTTTAGCATTCCTAGTAAGGTAGGGGCAATATCAATCTGGCTCATTAATCTATTTTGCGTGCCAGGTGATATATTACCAGGAGAAAATATCAACATTGGTATTTGATATTTATTTATAGGTAGTTCCGTCCTGCCGGCACTGGAGGCGCAATGGTCGGCCGTGATAACAAACAGTGTGTTGGCATACCATCTTTTTTTACTTGCCTCTTTTATAAATTTTCCAATAGCATAATCAGTGTACTTCACTGCTCCTTCGCGGCTGGTGTGGGAAGGTATATTTATTCTTCCTTCAGGATAGGTAAACGGACGGTGATTGGAAGTAGTCATGATATGAGCAAAGGCCGGACGATTAGTCTCGATAGTTTTATCCACCTCTCTTAGAGATAGCGTAAATAAATTTTCATCGGCAACACCCCAAATATTTTCGTAA
>CAZAON010000113.1:0-3693 GCA_964486655.1 uncultured Flavobacteriales bacterium | reverse complement strand
TTTTTATGAGTAAGTGTCAGAATACAATTTCGAATTAGCTTGATACTCTTTTACTATACTAATATTCCTTGCTACAGGTTTTCCCATTTAACAATTAAAATATCGGAGGAATATTGAAACCGTCAAAAACAGACAGCATTTCCCTTTAATTTTCCTTCATTATCATCGACCAATTCTAAACTGTATATAACTCTCGTGTTTTTTTACTTTATACTTACATTCCGCTTTTGCATCTTCTTACCTTTGCAGCCCGAAACCCGAAACCCGAAACCCGTAACCCGTAACCCGTAACCCGTAACCCGTAACCCGAAACCCGAAACCGAATTCGTTACCTCCCTCTCGCATTGCAGCCCCCAACCCGTAACCCGTAACCATGAACCGCCCTACCTCCGAAAAACTCTTCAACACTGCACAACAATACTTTCCGGGGGGAGTTAACTCACCTGTCAGGGCATTTCGATCTGTTGGCGGAACGCCTATTTTTATTGAGAAAGGCAGCGGGAGTAAAATCTGGGATGCGGATGGTAATGAGTACACCGATTTTTGTTGTTCATGGGGCCCACTCATCAGTGGTCATGCGAATCCGAGAATCAAGGCAGCTATTTTAAAGGCGGTAGAAGATGGAACTTCATTCGGAGCTCCTACCCGCCGTGAGAATGAGCTGGCTGAAATGATACTTGGCCATAACAGGTTTATTGAAAAACTTCGATTCGTTTCTTCGGGGACAGAAGCGGTTATGTCAGCCATAAGACTAGCGCGTGGATTTACCAATCGTCCGCTCGTCATCAAATTCGACGGCTGTTATCATGGCCATGCCGATTCAATGCTTGTAAAAGCCGGAAGCGGATTAAGTACATTCGGAATTTCATCTTCTGCCGGTGTGCCTGAGTCGGTTGCTAATGATACAATTGTTTTACCGCTTAACGACAAGCGTGCAGTAGAAATCGCGGTTGCTGATTATGCTCATGATATCGCCGCAATTATCATTGAACCGGTTCCCGCTAACAACGGGTTACTCCTTCAGGACAGGGAATACCTGCAGTTCCTTCGTGATATTACCGCTAAAAATAACATACTTCTTATTTTCGACGAAGTTATCAGTGGTTTCCGTGTTGGCTTCGAAGGCGCTGCCGGTTATTACGGTATTGCTCCGGACATTATTACTTATGGTAAAATTATCGGTGGTGGTATGCCTGTTGGCGCATATGGTGCAAGCAAGGAAATAATGAGTTCAATTGCGCCTGACGGAAATGTTTACCAGGCCGGAACTCTTTCGGGGAATCCGGTTGCCATGGCGGCGGGTATTGCTCAATTAGGCGAATGTCTGACTCCGGGATTTTATGAAAACCTGGAGACTAAAACCAAAAAGTTTGCAGGGCAGTTAAATGCTTTTTCGAAGGAGAAAGGATTTTCATTTCAGGTTTTTAGCATTGGATCTATTTTCTGGTTTGCTTTTTCGAAAAAAGATAAAATCCGGACGGCAGATGATATTGATGGTAACAGCATGAAATATTTTAATGAATTGCACCATGAGTTATTGGACAAAGGCATCTACCTGGGACCATCGGGATATGAAGTGGGATTTATATCATCTGCGCATACTGACAAAGATCTTGATGATGCTGCCACAAAGATTTGCTTGTCTTTAGAAAAAGTATTTACAACAATTACTGAAAAAGTTTCTTAGTCTACCCGAAATTAAATTGAATGATAGGTTGTTGTTGATCATTTCTAATTTGAAGAATTAGCGCCTCTGTGGCAAATAAACCATTCCTGGCAAGCTACCTGAAAGGATTCCCAAGATTAAATATGCTCCAAAAACTTTTTTCCTTTTTCTGGTTCCGGAGATAAATTTCTTTCGCAACCATTACCCAACCTCCGTAACCGCCTTTCAACAGCCAGCTTACTGCCTGTTGGCTACCACTGCAGGCTTCGACAAATGCAGCAAGTTCACGGTTGCCGCTTGACAGCAAAAAGACTTTCGCCTGGTCGTTACCATTCAAGGCATCTACGGTAGCGGCCAATTGTCTATAGCCGTTATCCATTAACCACTTGAAAGATTTTTCGACATCTTCGTAAGCATCCCAGAATTCATGCAATTCACGAACGCCATTTTCATCAAGCCACTTTTCGCTTTCCGTGTCATTATTTCGAATGACAAGAATTAATTTTTCGAAATCTTCTTTGTCGTATTTTTTCATAATGCTCTTGCAAGAATGAACAATAATATGAAACGTAATATCATTGTACCGTCAACGAAAAACTTATAATAGAACGGACTACGATTACTATTTTGATTTATGATAAATAACAATGCAACCACTGATGTGATGTCGAGCGCGAAAATCAATCTTGCAGGTAAAGGCGACATAAGATGAGGAGAAATTATTTCGAGGAAAATAATGATCACTCCAAAGACCAGAGTGAATTTTCTTCCGTGAACAACGGCCAGTGTACTTACATTATTTTTTCTGTCTATTTCCATGTCCCGCATTTCGAAGGGAATACACAAAGCAAATATAAAGAGAGTCTTGCTCACTATTTGCCAAAATACAAACGATGACAGCAAACTGATATTTTGTTCCACTAACGGTATAATGGTCGTGGTAAGGGCCCAAACAAGAGCGATGACGGGTGTTTTGACAAAATAAACCTCCTTTAACCTGAGCTTTTTACCATTGATTTTAATAAGGGGAGCCGAATAGGCAATCGCAAGCAAGGCCAGCGGGATCAGGTACGGGAAAACATTTTCGGGCAACCGAAACAATTCAATAATCAACAATAAAACAGCAAATAAATACCCGGCCCTTTCCGAAAATTTTAATCTGATAACCTTAACTGTTTTAATTATGGATTTTGTGTCAGAATAATCGATGTGGAATGAATGCCGGTGAAAATTATAAAGTAAATAAGTAGCGGAAGTAACGAAGATTGCGGAAGAAGTAAATTGTAACGGAAGCTCATTTATTATGTAGGTACTAAATATCATTCCCAAAGCGCATGCCGCGATGAAATAATTTCCAAAAACAAATTCATTGAAAATGCTTTTTAGATATTTGATCATTACACATACATTGAAATGAGATGATCGGCCGGATCAGGTACTTAAGCCGAATCATAAAAAGTTCAATCAGCAACTATGGCAAAAGTAACAGCGCTGACCGCGAATCCAATAAAACCAAAAATTAATCCGCTCGTTATTCTTCTCTCCCTGACCCGCTTCGAATAGCCTTCTCTATAGGCAGGATCACTGACCCATGCGGTAGAACTTGCTTTGAACAATTTCAATTTTCCGTCGCTGTTCATGGCCCTGACTCGGGAACATTTGAATTCCGAGTTGATAATATTTACAGCCGAATCAAGATTTGTATCCGATGTGAAGCGGATATTTTTACAGTTAATTTTCAGGCTTTGGTCTTTTTTGATCGTGACGTTTGAATTTGAAGAAACTTCATTCAAATATTTGCCGGGTTTGATTCCGAGTGATTCCGCAGCATCACCCGAGACTTTGAATGTATGTTGCTTGTCGACATTCGGATTCAGATAACCTAAAAATGTTGAGAACAAGGGCGGACCGATAAGTCCGTATATGGCAAACTGTCCGGAGACACCACCAATAGCGAGTCCAATTGTTGGAACCAGGTAGTTTTTATAAAGCAAGCGCGCCTGTTGCTCACCGATAACAAAAGAACG
>CAZAON010000112.1:0-4301 GCA_964486655.1 uncultured Flavobacteriales bacterium | reverse complement strand
GCATGTAATAATCATAGTACGACCGGGTTGTCTGATAAACCGACTCCGCAATTATACCCACTCCCCCATCCTTTCTGACAAATAAGCGGTCAATGGAAAAGTTTACCAATTCACGGTTCTCCTTTTTTCCTGCCATGAATTTTTGCAGAAATGTCGCACTGAATGGGGTATTTACACCACGCGTTTCCTTAAGACTGTCCTCAGTTAGCGAATAATAAAAAACTCCTGCCGTTGAATATTGGGATTTGTCGGAATAAAATCCGGCTACAACTATGCTGTTATTCAGATTATCAGTTGTAATTCCAACGTCGGTCAGAAATTTTTCATTGCTTCTTATTTGTGAATTTACATTTCGATCCAGTAAAGAATTGTAACCGTACAATTCAAAATAACTCTGATCAGGTTCCTTTATTTTTTTCTCTGTCGTGTAATGAATGCCGAGAATAAAAAAAGAACCTCTGTTTGTTAAAACCGTTTTTATAGGTACGAACAGTGTAGCCGGAATATCAATCTTAATCTGTTTTTTGTAACGAACATTTAATGCCGTATCAAGTGTAATAATCTGGTATGACTGTGAATTTCCGCCATAGTCTATCATCCGGTATGCGAATGCAACAAGTGACTGATCATGACAGATATTAAACCGGGGTTTGTCATCCTTGTCAATCATTTCACCGGCAATGCTGTCGAGTAAAACAGGCTGACCTTCCCATTTTCCTTCGGGTGTTATATACTGAGCATAAAAAGAAAACATTTTCGTTTTTTTATTCTGCGTATAGCCGGTTACGACAACCCTTCCGTTGAACATTAATGCATCCGTAACATGGCCGTCTGTGAAGGATGCTTTGAGTTCTTTTTCCCAAATAACATTCATTTCGGCCGAATAATATCCGAGCAGGTAGTAACGACTGCGCAGACCAGAATTTTCGCGATCATCCTCCAAAGAAAGATTGCTGCGTAAAACATAAAATTCTCCATTATCCGTCGTCCCAAGTATCTGCATATAGTCTGCTTTTCTATTTGTAGAAATAGAAGAAGACCATTTCACGGTTTGAGCAAAAACTGAATTCAGGCAAAAAAAGAAAAGCAGAACTAAAATCCTCCTGGACATATAGGGGTGAGTTAAGTCACAAATATCCTCCAAAAAAATCAATTAAAAATAAATTAATGAAATTAGTTCGGGTCAGGCTTCAGGATTTTTGTCTGCTTTTGATTAAAAAATTACAAAAAAATAATCCCGCTCAAAAGAACGGGACTATCAATCTACTACTAACTGATGGGAAATCACTGAACAGAGAACTCTAGTTGAAATTTTTCCAGTACACCGGGCGGCATGGTTTAATTCGGGCCTGGATTTTTTTGTCAACCACTTCCGGATTGTTTCGAACGAATTTTTGAATTTCAGTATCGCTTTCCGCCTCAATAAGGGTTATAAAACCATTACCATTCTCGAAAAGCGCTGCCATTAATAATCGTCCGTCTGCATAAGCCTGTCGCATATAATTCTCATGCCGTCGCAGGTCTGCATTTGTAAAGCTTTCACGTGCGGGAAAGTTCTCTCCCATTGTCCATAAAATAAAATACAGTTGTTTTAAACCGCTTCCAACTGTCTCGTCAATTGATTCGTATTCGTTCGTTAGCATGGTGTTTTGATTAGGGTAATCAAATATCCATAACCAATGCAATACCATGTCACAGGAGTTTCACTTCGTTCATTCAAAAATCACAGAAGAGTCATAAAGAGGTTACGCAAATTCATCTGGTCAATGGACTATCAGCATCTTCCCACTCTCTTCAAAGCCATCAGCCGTGATCGAAAAAAAGTAAACACCTTCCGAAAAATCATTGCCGCTTATTTCAAGATCACCATTGCTGATTGAATTACGGGTGTAAACAATTTGTCCGAATGAATTAAAAATATTTAGTGTCGTATTTCCGGAAACAGTTTGAAGCCTGAAAACTATCCGGCCCGCTGTCGGATTCGACATTACCAAAACGGAATTATTAGCGATTGCCTGAGGTGAAGTAGAAAGCGAATGGCAGTAATCGCATGTGTCGCCGTTTACATCAACAATGACGAGGCAAACCTGGTGAGAACCACCGCTCAGGTAAACATGAGAAGGGTTTGATGCCGTTGAAGAATTTCCATCCCCGAAGGTCCAGTAATAAGATATGGCTGCCGAACCATGCGGGGTAAAAATGATGCTGTCAGGATTTAATGAAGAAGCTACATATGTAAATTCAACATGGCAGTTGTTTTGGTGCGGTTGCACTTCTACGTTATGGCAGTAGTCGCAGGAATCGCCGTTTGCATCAACGATGATCAGGCAGACATGATAGATTCCGGGCTGGGCATAAACGTGTGATGGATTGGAAGCCGTAGACGAACTGCCGTCACCGAAGGTCCACAGGTATGAAACAGCGGCTGATCCGTGAGGTGTAAATGTTACGCTGTCCGGATTCGTATTTGATGCAACATATGTGAATTCCGTATGACAAACAGCAAAGGTTCTTATTTGAAATATAAAAATTAATAAAAAGAATAAAACGTAGTTTTTTAGGGCTGGTATAGAGTGTTTCATCGTCCTTTATTTTCGGGTGCATGAAGTTAGCTAAATTCAATTAACCACAAAAAAATACATGATCTTTTCCTTTGAAATTTCCGAAATTTATTTGTAAAATTAAACTTTCATAGTTTTTAAACGTGGCATAAATGACACAAACGGCCCAAATCAATTTCGAAAAAATTCAGCAATGGATGGAAAGAAAATCAGATGCTGATTCTATCAGACGCGAACTGGATTCATTAGGTTACAACCCGGATTTAATCGAGGCTCATCTGAAGGAGTACAGAAAACTAAAAGATTCGAAAAAACAGAATGCCGGATTTATTTTACTTGTAGCAGGAGCAGTATTGGGGTTTATCAGTTGTGTGCTTACTATTCTGAATGTTGTTCCTTCGCTGCATGACTTTTTTCTTTACGGATTAACTTCGATTTCAGTAATAGTTTTGTGCGTGGGATTATACTTGGTGTTTGAATAAACAAGGTTATACTTATTAGTTATTTAGCGGTGTCGCGCTGTTAATTTGCCACGACGGCACTTTACTTGATTTTTTTACCAAAGATTGCACAGATTTATTGTAACTCAAACTTAAGTGAAATAATATTCTTCGCATAAGAGGTATCTCCTTTGCCTTTGCGCCCCTACGAGAAATTCTTTCAATTAATCGCGGAGAACGCTGAGTATTCGCAGAGAAATAAATATTTAAAAAAGGGAACATTAGCTTAGTTCAAACATTCTGGATTAGCCTACCCCTCTTTGCGCCTTTGCGCCATTGCGAGAAATTTTTTGCCACGAATGCACACGAATGAAAAAACCAAACTCAAATCTTATACTCTATTATCCTCCGTTTTCTCCGTATCTCCGTTGTAAATAAAGCCGCAGATTGCAGAGATTTATTGCAACTCAAACCTCATGAAACAATATTCTCCGCATTAGAAATCCCTCCTTTGCGCCTTTACGCCATTGCGAGAAATTTATGAAAACGATAAATTCAAATTTTATTCTCTATGAATCTCCGTTCTCTCTGTATCTCCGTGTTTACCCCAAAATACTTCTCCAAAGTCTTCTCCCGAAAACTAAAAATCTCTTTCACTTTTTTATGCACGAATAATTTTCCGGCCATCCATCCGAAAACAGATTTCCCGATATCATAGTAAAGAATATCAGTCATCAAAACCCCTCCCTCAACAGCCTTGAAGTGATGTTCATGATGCCAAATCCTGTACGGACCTTTTATTTGCACATCAACGAAATAACTTTGAGGCTTTACATGAGTTATCTCAGTTGTCCAGTCAACTTCAATATTCAACATGGGTTTAATTTTGTAATTGATGACAAGACCCTCGTAAACCTTATCAGGCACTTCGGAAGTAATCTTAAACACCATCTCATCGGGAGTGATCTTATTCAGATTCACGGGAGTCGTAAAAAAGTCCCACGCTTGTTCGAGTGATATGGGGAGGAATTGGGATTGCTTGAGGTGATGCATATAACGGACTAAAGTTAAAGCGAAGGTACTTCAACGATTAATAACTATGCCCTGCCAAGCCTCATTCTTTACATCTATTACAAATAACATCCAACTAACCTCGCAACTGCCTGATGTTTAGGCTTTTTTAAATGCCTCTTATTTTTTGTCCTTTCTAAAATTCATTTATCTTTGCCGTCCTTAAAACAAGGGAGCATAGCTCAGCTGGTTCAGAGCATCTGCCTTACAAGCAGAGGGTCACAGGTTC
>CAZAON010000111.1:0-8989 GCA_964486655.1 uncultured Flavobacteriales bacterium | reverse complement strand
TCATTCGAATATGATTTATCAAATATCAAACATAAATCGGCACAGATCGTTATTCAGAATGTTATTGGCGAAACCGTTCAAACTATTGAGTTGAACTCGCCTTCATCGAATGCAATTGTTTCAGGAATGAAATCAGGCATCTATCTATCCTCTCTAAGTATTGACGGAAAAGTGATTTCATTCAGGAGATTTGTGATTTTATAGTTAAAATTTAAAATAAAATATTTTTCATGGCGTTCGTGGTCAAAACCACCAGCCATGAAAAATATTATTTTTTACACTTTAGTAATAGCCGGCATTTTTATTTCGGGTAATGTATTTTCTCAGACCAGATATGATGAAGTCGTTTATTTGAAAAACGGCACAATTATCAGAGGTACAATCATTGAATTTATTCCGGATCAGTCAATCAAAAT
Source organism: uncultured Flavobacteriales bacterium (assembly GCA_964486655.1). GTDB lineage: Bacteria > Bacteroidota > Bacteroidia > AKYH767-A > 2013-40CM-41-45 > JADKIH01. The sequence continues at coordinate 8,573 of CAZAON010000111.1, read as the reverse complement.
ACGAGGAAAGGACGGCAATGAATTCTTTTTTCGCCTTGATGAAATAGAAAAAATCAGGCGTGAACCATTTAACATCGAGAAAATAACTATAAAAGGTAAGCAAATCAGGCAGTCAGGGTTCTGCAATACAACCGATGTAGTGGCGGGATTTGGCGAAGCTTCAAGTAATGACATGTTATATGGAGTTCATAACATTGCAGGTTACCTGTTCAATCCATTCTTCAGCATGGGCGCCGGTGTGGGAATTGAAAAATATCACGACGACACCTATGTTCCGCTCTTTCTTGATGTACATGCATATTTTTCCAATTCCATTGTTTCACCTTACTTCTCGGTTAATTTTGGAAAGTTATTCGGAGACAGTAAAAACAAAGGAGGTATACTTATTCTTCCCTCTTTCGGAGTAAAAGCATACTTCAACTCCAAAATGGCTGTTGATTTTAATTTAGGTTACAGGTTTCAGGAGTTTGAGTATGAATACGACTGGAATTCATTTTCCGCCTCTTATACACGGTCAGATAATTTAATCACTTTTAGAACCGGAATTACCTTTTAAACGAAACGAATTTATTAACATTGCGCTAATAATTTCAATTCGTGATATCACAGGTTAAAACTTATTTATCCCTCGTAAAATTCAGTCACACCGTTTTCGCAATGCCGTTTGCGATTATTGGCTTTGTAATTGGTATCTCTAAGCCGGGATACCATTTCGACGGATTCCTGTTTCTGAAAGTATTGCTTTGTATGGTCTGGGCACGAACGGCTGCAATGGCTTTCAACCGTTATATTGACCGTGATATCGATTCACAAAATTCGCGGACGCAGATACGTGAAATTCCCCAGGGAAAAATTTCTCCGTCAGCCGCTCTTGCACTGGTCATATTAAGTTCCCTTGCATTTGTAATTACAACCTATTTCATTAACCGGCTTTGCTTCCTGTTATCTCCAATAGCTCTTGGAGTTGTATTAGGGTATTCGCTTACCAAAAGATTTACCTGGCTTTGTCATCTCGTGCTGGGAATCGGACTGTCACTTGCTCCGATAGGCGCATACCTTGCCGTAACAGGATCATTCGACTGGGTGCCTTTGCTGTTTTCATTAACAGTAATTTGCTGGGTAAGCGGATTCGATATTATTTATGCATTGCAGGATGTTGAATTCGATCGTTCCATGAATCTTTATTCTATGCCTGCAGCATTCGGGAAAAAAGGAGCTCTTACAATTTCAACTTTATTGCATGGATTCGCAGTAGTGTTTGTGATACTCGCAGGCAGACTCCTGCCTTTCGGCTATATTTACTGGATTGGAACGGCAACTTTTACTTTACTTCTCTTTTATCAACATACGCTTGTCAAGCCCAACGACCTCAGCCGTGTTAACATTGCTTTTTTTACGACGAATGGAATCGCAAGTATTATTTTCGCGGGATTTACGGTAACAGATCTTGTGCTCAAATAATAGCGGTGGAAAATTTCAGTCGCATATCGTAAATTAAAAATTACAAATTACAAATTACGAGGACTTCGATCAAACTTTAATTTTTAATTTTATAGAGACCACTCCGAAAGAATAAATTACCTCATATCTTTCGATCAGAGCCCTCGTAATTTTTAATTTGTAATTTGTAATTCAATTCCTAGCCATCGTAATTATTAATTTTCCCGCAGAAGTACTGCAATATCACCAATCAGCCTATTCACTTCAAGAGAATCCGTCCCGTCATAATACCCCCGAATTCTTCTCTCGGTATCAATCAGTGCCAGATACTGTGTATGTACAAATTCAGTCGTCGAATCAACCATCATATAAGAACTGATCGCAAGCTGATTAATGGTATTCAAATCACCCGTCAGGAAATTCCACTTTTTTGAATCTGCGTGATGCTCTTCGGCATACTTTTTAAGAACGGGAACAGAATCTTCATCGGGTTTAACCGAATGTGATAATAACATTACGTTATTGTTATTCTTGTATTTCTCAGCGATGCGCTCCATCTGGTCGCTCATAACCGGACAAATGCTCTGGCATGTTGCAAAGAAAAAATCAGCCACGAAAACCTTGTCTTCAAAATCTGCAATGGTAATAGTTTGTCCATCCTGATTAATCAAGGAAAAATCTGAAACTATATGCTGAGTACCGTCCTCATTATTATCTCCATAAACGGGAAGTGTCTCAACCTCAGCCTTCTTATTTAAAAGAGAATATGCATACCATATTGCAGCCGAAGTAAATACCGCAACCACTACCCACCTGAAAATTACTGCCTTTCCTACAAACATTGAGAATAAATTTCAGCAAAGATAGGAGGAAATTGAAGAATGAATATTGACGAATGAATATTGACATTCGAATTGTATCCGGCACTAAGAAAAGCACCAATTCTTCAATCTTCATTCTTCAATCTACAATAATTTTCATTTCCTCTAAAAAGCTCTATATTTGCTTTGCATGAAACCCGGTCCTGAAAGGCAAACCAACGCTGTAAACTTCGATGACTTCCGAAAGGAAGTATTAAATGATTTCAGGCTTGCAAATGAAAGCAGGCAGGCCAGTTTAATCGGCCGGAAGGAAGTACTTACCGGAAAAGCCAAATTCGGAATTTTCGGAGACGGAAAAGAAATCGCTCAGATCGCCATGGCCAAGCAATTCCAGGCCGGTGATTTCCGCGCTGGATATTATCGAGATCAGACCTTCATGTTTGCAACCGGCGAGTCAACACTTGTCGAGTTTTTCGCACAACTTTATGCAAATCCGGACCCGCAACTTGAGCCAAGTTCTGCCGGCCGGTCAATGAATGGTCACTTCGCCACACGCAGTCTCAATGCTGATGGTTCGTGGAAGGACCTTACTAAAATTAAGAATTCATCATCCGATATTTCACCGACAGCCGGGCAAATGCCACGCCTCGTTGGTCTTGCCTGGGCTTCCAAATTATTCAGAAATAATCCGGATCTGCATAACATGACTACCTTTTCCAACAAAGGAAATGAAGTTGCATTCGGTACAATCGGAGATGCCAGTACATCAGAAGGTGTATTTTTTGAAGCCATAAATGCCGCCGGTGTTTTACAAATCCCAATGGCAATTTCTGTATGGGATGACGGATATGGAATTTCCGTTCCGGCTAAATATCAGACTACCAAAGAAAATATTTCGGAAATACTCAAAGGATTTGAACGAAATGAAAAAGGTAATGGGTATTTAATATTTCGCGCAAGAGGCTGGGACTATCCCGCATTATGTGAAATGTATGCGAAAGGCATCGACAGTTGCCGAAGAGAACATGTTCCTGTTTTATTTCACATTCAGGAAATAACACAGCCGCAAGGACACAGTACTTCCGGCTCCCATGAGAGATACAAGACGAAAGACAGACTGAAATGGGAAGATGATTTCGATTGCATTAAAAAGATGCGCGAATGGATTGTATCAAGTGCCATTGCTACTTCCGAAGAATGTGATCAGATTGAAGCTGACGCTAAAAAGTATGCACAGGAGTGCAGAAAGAAAGCCTGGGATCAATTCATGAATCCGATTCGTGCTGAGATCAGCAATGTTACACAGTTGCTGAATGAAATCAGTTCACAGGGACATGAATCCGAAAAAATCGAAGCGATAGTTGAAGAATTACATAATTCGATTGACCCGTCAAGACGCGAAGTCTCCGTTGCCATGCATAAGGCTTTGCTGTTATTAAGATTCGAAGATTTCCTGCTGAAAAATAAACTCATGGAATTATATCGTGAGTCAGGACAGAATAATTACGAACGGTATAACTCTTATTTACACAGTGAATCGGCAGAAGCCGCAATTAATATTGCCGGAGTTAAACCACTCTATAACGAAGACTCGGCCATTGTTGATGGACGTGAAATATTACAGGCAAACTTCTCGGAATTATTTTCCCGTGATCCGCGTCTAGTAGCATTCGGCGAAGATCTCGGTAATATCGGCGATGTTAACCAGGGATTTGCCGGATTGCAGGCAAAATACGGTGAAATCAGAATTACCGATGTTGGCATTCGTGAAGCGACAATTGCCGGTCAGGGTATCGGCCTTGCATTGCGCGGACTCAGACCTATTGCAGAAATACAATATCTCGACTACCTGCTTTATGCAGTACAGATTTTGAGTGATGACCTCGCTACTTTACAATACAGAACGAAGGGCGGACAGAAAGCTCCGGTTATCATTCGTACAAGAGGACATCGTCTCGAGGGAATCTGGCACAGCGGATCGCCGATGGGAATGATCATCAATTCACTTCGCGGAATTAATATTCTTGTTCCGCGAAATATGGTTCAGGCAGCCGGATTTTATAATACGATGCTGCAAAGTGATGAACCTGCCGTTATCGTTGAATGTCTGAACGGATATCGCCTCAAAGAAAAACTTCCATCAAACATCGGTGATTTTCGTGTACCTGTGGGAATTCCGGAAGTATTGCATGAAGGAAGCGATATTACACTTGTCACTTACGGATCATGTGTTCGAATTGCTCAGGAAGCAATGTTGCGTTTGCAGGAAGTCGGAATTTCAGTTGAACTGATAGATGTTCAATCATTACTCCCATTCGACAGGCATCATTCTATTGTTGAATCGGTGAAAAAAACAGGAAAACTACTGGTATTCGATGAAGATGTACCTGGTGGTGCAAGCGCATATATAATGAATCAGATACTGGAAGTCCAAAATGGATTCCAATGGCTCGATTCCCAGCCAAAAACATTAACGGCTAAAGCTCATCGTCCTGCTTATGGATCCGATGGGGACTATTTCTCAAAACCTTCTGCAGAGGATGTTATTAACTCTGTTTATTTTATTATGCATGAATATAATCCGGCAAAATTTCCGTTGTATATTTAACGTTCGAATTTTAGCCCCTTTTTTAACTTGAATATGTCCGAAAAAATAACAGAAAAAGACTCCTTTTACAATAATCTGGAGTCGATGAATCTCCTGGAGTTATTAAAATCAATTAACGAACAGGATAAAACCGTCGCATTCGCTATTGAAAAAGTATTGCATCGTATCGAAACGGTCGTAATACTAATCACTGAAAAGATGAAGCAGGGCGGTCGATTATTTTACATTGGCTCAGGCACGAGCGGTCGATTAGGGATTGTTGATGCATCGGAATTACCCCCAACATACGGACTGGAACATGGCCGTGTAATAGGAATTATTGCAGGCGGTGATCAGGCTATCAGAAAAGCTGTGGAGTTTGCGGAAGATGATCTCGAACAAGGTTGCAAAGACCTTCAGGCATATGATGTCAATACAAAAGATGTTGTATTCGGGATTACGGCATCGGGTTCAACACCCTATGTAATAGGCGCCATGAAAAAGTGCAAAGAGAATAACATTCTTGCAATTGGCCTGACTTGTAATTCAGACACCTTACTGGCTAAAAGCGTTCACTATCCGATCGAAGTAATTGTCGGTCCGGAAGTCGTTACAGGCAGCACCCGTATGAAAGCCGGCACCGCGCAGAAACTTGTGTTGAATATGATTTCAACTGCCGTAATGATCAGACTCGGCAGAGTAAAAGGAAATAAAATGATCGACATGCAACTGACGAATAGCAAGTTGATTTCCCGCGGAACAAAAATGCTGATGAGCGAATTAAACATCAACGCTATCGAAGCCGGTGAATTACTCAGCAAGTACGGTAGTGTTCGCAATGCCATTAATTCAGTACGGAAAAAATAATTCTTCTTCAGCGCCTTTCTTAGGCTTCTTTAGTATACGTATTTCGACACTTCGAAAAGTTCATTGCATCGCTCCGTTCGCCACAAGTCATTCTTCCTTATTTATTTTCAGATAGCATAGCATTTGCATTGTTATTCCCACCCTAAATTGTAATTTTGTAAAAAGATTACTTTACAAATCACTCATTGAGATTTTGAACACACAAAGAGTATTGTGAATTGTGCTTCGGCTCCGCCCTCGTTATTTGTAATTTGTAATTCGTAATTCGTAATTGACTTTTGCAGGACATAGAACCATATTACCGCTGGCGTGAATTATACATTGCTTCCGAAGATGAGCGATCGCCGTTCTACGGAGTTATTTATAGTGAATTTGAATATTCGAATACCGTTTATAATTACTACATACATCCCCAATGGGATGAATTTGGTTCGAATACCCTGTATGTAAAAATTCTTTATGCTGATTATGACAGGTCATTTGCCGTACTCGAATTCATTGGCGAATGGAATGACGCGATCAACAATGATATCATGTTTCTGAAACGCGAAGTAATTGAGCCCTTAATGCGAAGCGGAATCACAAAATTCATTCTCATTGGAGAAAATGTCCTTAACTTCCATGGTTCCGATGATTGTTATTACGAAGAATGGTTTCAGGATGTAGAAGATGGCTGGATTGCAGCACTGAATTTCCGTCCGCATGTGATGACAGAAATGGAAAAATTCAATGTCGATTCATACTTTGTCTCCGGAGGTGAACTGGACGAATTAAACTGGAGATCATTTAATCCGATGGAACTCCTTTTGAAAATAGAAAAAATAGTTTCTCATCGACTAAATTGAAAATATTAAATTCCGTTTTACTTGGTCTTTTCCTGCTGCTGACTTATAATATGGTTGGAGGTCAGGATACAGTTCAGCAGGGTAAGGCATCCTTTTATCATGATTCATTTCACGGACAGGAAACCAGTAATGGAGAAGAGTATAACAAGAATGATTTCACTGCGGCTCACCGGACCATGCCGTTCGGATCGATACTACTGGTAACAAACAAAAAGAATAATAAATCAGTAATCGTCCGTGTAAATGACCGCGGACCATTTAAGCGAAGCAGGATTATTGATCTTTCCTATGCGGCCGCGACTAAAATCGGAATGGTTCCTTTCGGAGTGGTACAGGTTCGCATCACGCCCCTCACCTATCTCGATTCATCAACCCTGAATGATGTCGCTTTGAAAGACGGGGAAATCTGGGATTGTTACGGAAACAAAAAGAAACTGAACGATAACACCATTTATATCTGGAAAACAGAAAGCTGGAAACATGCTTTTTATATGGCAAGTAGTTTGTCACTTGAAAAAAACATAGAAGTATTTGTCAAGGTAAACAGCTCTCCGGAAAAAAGAAGCTACTCTTTGCTAGTAACCGGAATAGACGATTCGAAATTAAATGCGATGAAAAAAATGTTTTTGAAAGATGGTTTCAGGATTACTAGTACCGAGCGGAACCAAAGTACGAACCACTAACTCTGTTTTCCTCTGTTTCATCCGTTTCTCCGATGTAATTTTTTTTAATTGCCGTAAACATACATTTCCTTTATTCCAATTTTATCTTTAAATTTTTCGATTAAACAATTATCATAATAAATATTATTTTTGAAAGCATAAATTCCTAAACCGATCATATTTTTTGCACCAATCTTTTTTAACAAATTTTTTCTGTGATATTAAATTGTCTTTTCAGAAAGTTTTAAACAACATGAAATTTCTTTTATTGTCAATTCATGGGCTATTAAAAAAAGTAACTCCCGTAAAAATTCATTTGTGTGTACAAGAAAATTAAACATTAAAAACACTTACAGCTTAATAATTTTTTTTCTTAAAATCTTACCACTAGTTTCGACGGATAAAAAATACATTCCCTTCGTTAAGTTTGATGTTGAAATAAAAATTCTGAAGCTACTACTTTTAGTTGACATACAGAGTTTCCCGGCTGAATCATATATTTTAATATCTACCATCTCCCCAATGTTATTTGCAATATTAAAATAGTCATGAAAAGGATTAGGATAAACATTTACTTCAAAATTGTCTATTTCGGAATTGCTTGAAAGAGTGCAATTAATAATCTCACATCCAAGGCTATCAACTTTAAGGAACCAACAGTCTTGGTTTCCGGTATCTGGAGGTTGAGGATACATGTCCCCGCAGGCAATAAAACCGCCATCCTCTGATAGTGCAATATCATATAAATTGTTTGTTCCCTGGAAACTATTAAAATATTCATAGCTCCAAATGCTATCGCCAACACTATTAGTCTTTAAAATAAAACTATTTATCCCAGTTCCATGACCTGCAATATTGCCAGTGGCAATTATTGATCCATTCGGTAATTCTTTTATTGAGTATATTTTGGGCATATATAAGGCATCTCCATATATTTTCTGCCAAATTAAATTTCCTTGCAAATCCAATTTACATAAAAATGCATTTCCAAAACCGCCCATACTACTAGATAAAAAACCACCAATTAATAAATTCCCATCTGTCGTTGAAATAATGCACCTGGCTTCCTCATTCCACTGATTTCCAATAATAGTATCCCATTGCATATTACCTGCACTATCAGCCTTAACTATATAAATATCAAAAAGTGGGCCTCCCACTGCCACCGTTCTGTATCCCACAAGTGCATATCCATTGTCAGTCGTCATAGTAAACGAAAGTGCGTTTTCTCCATTAGTACTATCACCATAAAATTTTTCCCATAAGACATTCCCGGCTGTATCCATTTTCATCAAATACATATCAGAGTTGAAACCATTTCTTTTTTGACCTGAAATTACATAATCTCCAT
>CAZAON010000110.1:0-6699 GCA_964486655.1 uncultured Flavobacteriales bacterium | reverse complement strand
AACAAAGTTTTGTGCAAACGAATACTGATATTGAAAAGCAGTAGCGAGCATTGCAGTTACTATCATTATTTTTTTCATTACTATTGGTTTTGGTTTTGCTTTCCCTATTGAAAGCATAAGTAAAAGTAACGAAAGCGGCTTACAGTCATATATCCAGGAACATATTGTTTAGACAATGCTTATTTTTCTTTCAGAACTTGCAATGCAGGAAGTCCTTTCTCGTTCAGGCTGGCCATATCGTTACTTGCAATATTGCTTAACTGGCAGTTGCACATTTCAAGTTTGCTGCCTTCATGATCGTGGATTATACCATTCCAATACGTATTGGCATTAACCGGTTCAAGCACACAACTGTAAAGAATAAGCTTTTGTCCGCTTTGGATTAAAATCCAGCTACCGTCTTCAGCAAGAATGGTTACCTGTTCAAGGCAAAACGGAACATCAATTTCAAAAACAGTCCCTGCTTTCAGCAGTATGGTGCAGCCGTTAACGGATTTGTCTCTGCCCGGTCTGTATTCCCCAAGAAATGCGCTGGCTGTGGTGCCGCCTTCAGAGGTAGGCATCGTGTAAGTTTGGGGTTCAGGCGGAGGTAGAAAATCGCCGCATCTTTGCGCATCTGCCTTTGTAAAAGGAAAAGCAATGAGAAAGACAAATAGGAGAATTTGAGAGGGGGTTTTCATCAGGCATGTATTTAATTATTTCACAATGCAATCATACAACCGGTCAAGCTTCCGGAAATGGATAAATATCTTCCATTTCCGGAAGGAAATATTTTGTATACAGCGCACTTTTATTTTCTTTACTTGTTCTGCTTGAAATTTATTCACAAGCATTCCTCTGAATTATTTTATGCCGATACGGTATCTGTAATAGTCCAATGAGCCTTCCGGTCCGCAGGACTCCTTATGGAGCTTTTGTACTATTACACCTACTCTATCGGCATTATACCAGAAACTTTTTTGGATTAATTTGAAGTGAGTAGTGGTATTATTACTGAGAACACTAAACTTTACACATCATTATTTAACATCATTAAGTTTTCTTCACAACTGATTCCGTGGACAAAATCGGCAATTGCCGAATGACAATTTTTGGTTTTAATCGGGGAGATAACGGATTTGAGATTGAAACGGACTTCCGGAATCTCCCATAAATCAATACAGTAACGCTGTCATTCCGATCTCGGCTCAGACGAGAGAGGAATCCTTGAATTCATTTACCTTATGACACTATTTTATGTCCAGCCTATTAATTAACATTGCCGGAAACGAACGAACATGGCTTTTGGCAACGTATTGCATTATTGAAATAAATCAAGTAGGTTTGTTTTGCTATTTTGATTCATTTGCCGATTGCCATCCCGCTGCGCCGTCGGCAAGCCTTTGGCGGCCGATGGATAGCTATCGGGAGCTATTTTTTTTTACATCTCACATTTTTTTAATCCTCTATTTATAAATAATAAAATGAATCGACATGTCCACCCTCCCCACCCCGCAACTTGCTATCTACAATGAGAGTTATTTAAGTTCGTTAGCACTTCGCAATTCTCTGAAGCGCTACGGCTTCACTGTGCATCCGGTAAGTCAAAATGAAGAAGAGTTGTTGCGCTTTCTGCTGATGAAACCGGCTGTGCTTATTTTTCAGGCAGATAATTTGGAGGGAGATTCCATTTCCCTTATTAAAAAAATAAAAGAACGCAAGCATGGCATCAAAGTACTTGCCTGCACTATAAGAAAGGAAAAGGAATATACGGTTCGTTTAATTCAATCAGGGGCGGATGCAGTCATGAATGCTGAAGATGATTTCAAAATTTTGATTGATAAACTATTGCTGTTGAATCCTGCCTTCAAATTAAATGTTGATGATGAAACGGGTTACAGCTATCCTTTGCAACTGAATCCCGATGATCCGTTTATCAAAATTGCCTGTGATCGCAAAAAAATACTACTGACCCAATTGCTTGCTTCCGGCAATTCCTCTAAAACAATTGCAGAAGTAATGAATATGCCCGAAGGCGACGTGGAAGCACTTCGAAAAAAGCTATTTCACGATACGCATTGCCAGAATGCAACCGAATATATTGCCAAAGGGAAAGACAAAAAAATAATTTGAAGCTGCAATTGATATTGAAATTTGAATAAAGAGGAGTTTCTTACGTTTCTTGCACTTATCAGGATTCCGGCAACTTCCTTATCACAGAACGCATCAGAAACCGGATTCGCAAGTGGAGAGGGAAACCGGTTGACACAGGCGTGCATGTAAAACCTTTGGCTGAACTGGCTACAGCGACGATCTGATAAAAATTATCCCGGCGATCCCGATAGCTATCGGGAACCAAAAGGAATACGAAATTACTAATGAAAAGAGCGGCCGGGTAGGTCGCTCTTTTTCGTTAGATTATTATAAAACCGGAAATTGTGCCAATGTCCAAAACATGAGCTCAATCGGAGCGACCTGTTTGTAGCATTTGATTATCGTTCAGTTTTTCAGCTCCACAGGAGCAGCTTGTAATATAACATCACATTTCTGAAAAATAATCAATCGACAAACAATCGCAATTTTATTAATTTGTCTTAACCATCTTTTTAGTTTCAATCAACTTTCCATCTGCTATCAAAGAGTAAGTGTAGCTACCACTGCTAAGATCAGCAGCGTAAACATTGAGCTGTCCTGCACCTTTTTCATTTACATCCACAATTTTCAGGATCACGCCTTTGCTATCATAAAAGAATATCTGCGCTTTCTTCACATCATTAGTGAGAAAATAGCTGATAGTTGTTTGTTCGGCAAACGGATTGGGTACATTTTGGTTGAGGATAATGGATTTTGCGTTATTAAGTTCAACGTTTATTTTATTTGAAATTCCCTGATCCTTGCCTCCATTCTCTTCTACGCTTCCTGTATGACCATTCCGGTTTCCCCCTCCACTTAGGCTTGCCAACTCTGCCTGCATTGCCTCCATGGATTGTTGTTGCTCTTTAATTGCACCTACTAAAAAAGGAATTATTTCCATATAGTTGAGGGCCTTAAAGTTGATAGCTGCATGAGTTTGATTACCGGTAGAATCTTCCCTGGCAGGATGAATACTCTCCTTTACTAGTTGAGGTAATGTCGATTCAATCTCCTGAGACAGGAAGCCGTAATGTGTTCCACGAGGCAATTGCATTGACTCATTCTGCTCTTGTTTAAATTCGTATGCTTTGGGGTTAAGTTGACTTATTACACTCATTGCATCATTCATATCGGTAATATTTTCTTTAAGACTGGCGTCCGATACGACCCAAAATCCGGTAGTTGAAGCAACATCACCATTAAAATATCCTGCATAATCCGGCGCCGTGACTGGACAAGGCGGAGGAACGCAGGGCGATACAATCCCTAAGTCACCAATAACTCCAAACCTTAAAGTCGCACCGGAATGAGCTGCTGACCAGGGAGAATATCCATAGACACCCACATTCATACCTCCGGCTAACATTACCGGAAAATTAATAGTTGTTCCAAATACACCGTAATTTGCTTTTCCTGCATCTAATTTTGCAAATCCTTTTAATCCAAAGTTATTGTCCTCCGATTGATCTGATACTCCGACACCGCCAATTGCAAATCGGTTGGCTGTACTGTTATAAAACAAGCCTCCGTTACTTTCTCCATTCGCAGAGCTGGTTTGGTTTGTAAACTGCAACGACTGAAATTTAGCGTAAGGCCAGCCATTACTACATCCTCCTCCAACGACGACATCAGTGCTGCCATCCTGCTGACCTGTAAAATGGTAATCGTAGCTGGTTGTGCCATTGTCTAATGCAATTTCATAATCTCCATGCAAGGGCCTTTGTGGGCTTTCACTGCAATAATTTCCAATGTCTTCTACGTAAACAACATCGCCATCTACATCGACAGTCAAAATACCTAAGCCGGTATTCGTCGGATTGGGAATACTAATATCCTTTAGTTGACGGAATCGTAAACCACTTTCACCATTAGTACTGGCCCCTCCTGTATAACTGAATGAAGCAGGATCGGCATTTATCTCAAGCTTAACAGCAGGACCTTCATATCCAAGACCATTAGCCGCAATATTATCTCCCGATAACCCTATGCCGACATTTACGTCATTGTGAGTAGTTCCAAAAGTATTGCCGCCAAGAATCAATTGATTACTCCCGGGAACAATCGTATTAGCTCCTACGGCTGTACAATTATTGCGAGTTGCACCACCTTGAACAGTTGCTGTGCAGCCAAGCAGAGTATTGTAGATGCCTGAACCATTATTTAAACCTGCTAAATAACCAAGAGTTGAATTGAAACTCCCTAATACATTCCCATTGCCTCCTTCCATTCCAACAAATGAATTATATCTACCTTGAGTCGTAGATGCACCTGCATTAGTCCCGAAAAAAGAATTACCAACGTTTAAGGTGTTTAATCCGCTTGCATTTCCTACGAAAGTGCAACCACTTTGATTTAACATAAAAAAGCCTGCCGAAGTACCTACAAAAGTATTTCCGCCTGACCCATTACTGGTATGGCCACTGAGCGAACCAACAAATGTATTTTCGCCTCCATTACCTGCCATAGAAAAACCAGACTCATTTCCAATAAATGTGTTCCCATCTCCAGTAACACTTGCAGTACCGGCACTATTTCCAATAAAGGTGTTTCGCGAGCCACCTGTATTTAATGCTCCTGAATTGAATCCTACAAATGTGTTAGACAAGCCGGCTGTATTAACTGACCCACAATTGCTACCTACGAAAGTGTTATTGATCCCAGTGCTTGTTGAATTTCCTGCAAGTACTCCAACATAAATGTTACTTAGAATACCGTTATGCCTAAGAACGAAATTGCTGGCACTACCACCACTACCACCTATACGATACCCTTGAGCTATAAGATGAATATTTATATCGCCTCCGTCTACATCGAGTTTGAAATTAGGAAATGTGCCACCTGGTTGAAATGCAGTACCAACTGCGGCATTTGAATTACCAATTCCAACAAAACCATCTAATAGCGGATTTGCATTAGCAGTGATTTGCATCTTTTGATTTAAGAATGTTAATGCACCTGCATTTGTGTAAAAATCAATTGGCTGAACTGCTTCGTGTTTCATACTTAAGGGAAAAGGTTGAAGAATATCCCATCCGTCATAATTTGCAGGAACCCCAGCGTTTCCTACAACACTTACCTGTGCATTTGAGCTGAGTTTTAACAGCATCATTATAGTAATGAGTGCCATCAATTTAAATAATTTTCTCATTTGATTTTTGATTAAGGAATTAATTGATTATTGAAAAAGATGTTCTTTTTAAAATTTTCTTAAAGTGAAATATTATTTTGTAAGAATAAACTTTCCAGTCTGGTAATTCTTATTCTTGCTGGTCAATGAATAGTAATACATTCCATTAGACAAGTTACTAACATCCAAAGTCAACTTAGAATTAGTATATGTCAAGATCTCATTCTGCAATATATTAGCTTGACTATCAAAAATAGTTAGTTTAAACTCAGTGATATTATTCGGAAGGGTTACTTCAATATTAATTGTCATTTCAGTAGGATTAGGATAAAGTTTAACATTGGAATTAAATAAAGTAAAATCTAAAATGCTGGTTGAATTTGGGAGCGTACCGCACAATCCATATACAAAGGTTTTACGAACATAATTTGTATCATATTTGAAAAGAAATAATTTCGCTCCTTCTTGAGTATTAACAATAGGAACAATTTCCTTTGTGCCAGCAAGACAACCATAACAGACAGGTCCTCTCGAGCTGTCAGCATTTAATAAAACGGTTCCGTCTGTCCGAAGAATACGAAAAGGTTTATAGTAATTCTGATATGACATGAATGCATATTCAATGTTGGTTGAATCGCAATCAAACAAGCTATTAGTAATATAAGCAACTGTGTAATCAGGCATTATTGGGTCAGGTGTAGCAATGTTTATCATGAAAGGCGATCCATCCAAATTGTATAAACTAAATGAGTTTGCCGTGGTATCGATGAAAACATATTTCGAGTTGTTATTTCCAATGTCTGTGATGTAAAAATCAAAACCAATATTTGTAGAATCAAATACCTGTTCAAGAGTAATTTGAGCTTTACCTTTTTCACTATAAAAAAGAGCTATAATCATCATCGAAATTGCCATAATAATATTTTTCATTACCGGATTAGTTTATTTGCTTCCTGAATTGAAAGCATAAGTAAAAGTAACGAAAGCGTTTAACAGCCAATTATCTTGTGCGTATTGTTTTTACAAATCCTATTTTTCATTCAGCACTTTTAACGCAGGATATCTGTTCTGCTGCAGGCAGGCAACGGCATTAGCGGAAATATTGCTTATCCGGCAGTTATACATTTCAATTTTGCTGCTTTCATTTTCGTGAGTAAGACCCTTCCAATATGCATTTGCATCAAATGGTTCAAGGGTACAACTGTAAAGTGTAAGCCCCTGTCCGCTAAGGATTCTTATCCCACTGCCTATTTCCGTAATTATGGTTACCTTTTCGAGGCAAAAGGGAACATCAATTTCAAAAACAGTCCCTGCTTTCAGCAGTATGGTGCAGCAGTTAATGGATTTGTCTCTGCCCGGTCTGTATTCCCCAAGAAATGCGCTGGCTGTGGTGCCGCCTTCAGAGGTAGGCATCGTGTAAGTTTGGGGTTCAGGCGGAGGTAGAAAATCGCCGCATCTTT
>CAZAON010000109.1:0-2351 GCA_964486655.1 uncultured Flavobacteriales bacterium | reverse complement strand
TGAGAACGGCAATGATCTGTTCTTCTGTGAATCTTGGCTTTTTCATAGACTTTTTCGTTAAGGTTAAGATATAAAATCTATTTTTAACCTGTTTGAAAAAGTCAGCCACTTACCACATATCAAAATATAAATACACTTACGGTAATCGATACGAATCTTTACGCTGGCACTACAGCACAGGGGATTGTTAAATATTCAAAGAATTCTAATAGTTGGATAGAAATAAATGATACGAATACATCATTTGTGACAATCAATACTCTGGTTGCGAATGGTACTGAGCTGATTGCATGCGGAGAATACGATGGAATTTACCATTCTACAGACGATGGTGTTACATGGTCGATAGCGGATAGTGGATTAATAACCACATATGTAAATACTTTATTAGTGGATAGTAATAATATTTATGCTGGAACATATGGATATAACGCCGGTGTGTTTCTTTCAACAAACAATCTCGTTTCCTGGCAACCTGCAAATATTGGTTTGCCTTATGCCTCAATTTCGACTTTGTATTTGAATGGCAATAATCTTATAGCCGGCGGACTTTCAAATGAACTATTTATCACAAATGATAATGGGACTAACTGGGCAGTTTCCAATACGGGATTACCTCAAAATGCAAGGGTGACATCAATTGCTGCTGATAGTACAAAACTTTATGCGGGTACTAAAAGTGAAGGTGTTTATTATTCAAGTGATAACGGACAAACTTGGGCAATAAGCAACAGCAGTGGTCCCAGGCCAACCTCTGTTGATGTAGTGACAACTTTCGGTGGCGCATTGTTTGCCGGAACTTCACCCGGAAAAAATTACAGATCTGTTGATGGTGGTATAACATGGGCCTCTATAAATAACGGAATTCCG
This sequence comes from uncultured Flavobacteriales bacterium, assembly GCA_964486655.1. Classification (GTDB taxonomy): domain Bacteria; phylum Bacteroidota; class Bacteroidia; order AKYH767-A; family 2013-40CM-41-45; genus JADKIH01. Next base: position 1,481 of record CAZAON010000109.1, on the reverse strand, counting down.
TCCATGTATTATGAAGTACATGATTATGCTTCCATTGGCTCGAGACTTTTTGCAGGTACAGACTTTGGTGTTTGGTATACTGATGATCTGGGAGACAATTGGACATTTGCCGGAAATGGAGGGAATGAAGTATGGTCATTATTATCAGTTGGTAGTAGGCTGATTGCCGGACACTTACTTTTCAAAGGAATTTATACATCGACCGATTCCGGAATTACCTGGAATCATGTATCTGGAATTATTGGGAATGCAAACGTTTATTCGCTTGAACAATATGGCTCAATAACTTTCGCAGGAACTGATAATCCCGCAGTTTATTATTCACTGGATACGGGGCAAACATGGAATCAAATACCGGGTCTGTTAGATTGCGAAGATGTGTACTCAGTTAAAGCCGTAGGTTCAAATTTATTTGCAGCTACTGACAATGGAGTTTATATTAATTCAACATTTTTAAATTTAACAAACATTCAGGAACAGAATTCTTTTTTGCTTACTGTTTATCCCAATCCTCTTAGCAGTAATAGTAAACAATTGACTGTATATGTTGGAAATCAAACCGGCAATATTCAGTTGGAAATTATTAATTCTTTGGGTCAAAAGGTTTTTACTGAATCAGGAATTATTTCAAATCAAAAGTCATATCAAATTGAAAATCTGGAACCGGGGATTTATTTCCTGGTAGCAAAATTAAATGGCAAAGGAATTAACCAAAAAATAATGGTTCAATAAGATGATATTTATTAAAACAAATTAAATGTCAGATTGGAGATTCCGCACAACTTTCAATCACATGAATCAGGAAATCCCCCGCTCGGCGGAATGAGCGTCATCCTGTGTATGAAAACCAATAATCCCCAAAAAAGTCTAAATTTGTTCTGAATTGATAATTATCCTAAATTGTAATCCCTTTAATTTTATTTAAGAGTGGCAACTTCTATTAAATCCATTTGAATATGCGAACTATTAATCCAAAGACTCAATTCTCGCTTTTGTTAATATAATTTAATTTAAAAAAAAATTTGCCGGTAAAACGAATTTTGACCGGTTTTATCCAAAACAAATGGTTTTATACTAATCACACTTCAAACGATATACGTATGCCCCTGCGCATACCTCCATCACTTAAACCGCCGCGCAATGGGTATTTTGTTAAATTGTGTGGTCACAGTTTCAAAAACCATTTTGAATTTTATGTCGATCGAGATCTTCAAAATATTTGCTCACAGAAATAAACTTTCTTTCATTATTTTTCTTGCGGTAACGATCTAACTGCGCTAAAAACTTTTTCCTGGCCGGATCAGCATTGTTGTAAACACGATTAAATTTCGTTGCTTCTATTTCATTTTTCAGGTCAGGCATCCTGTAAAACCCGGTTCTCCTGGCGTAAAGACCGGTCTGATGTTCCCCAACATATATCAGTAGTTTCTTTAAGGTTTCTTTGTCTATGGCCAGTTCTTTCATCCAATAAGACATTGGAT
>CAZAON010000108.1:0-3066 GCA_964486655.1 uncultured Flavobacteriales bacterium | reverse complement strand
TAAAATTTTAACTATAATATTATGCTAAGGATAAACAAAGCCATTGCCATCTTATTGATATCAGGAGTATTCTTCACTTCCTGCAAAAAAGACAATGATACGTCTGACGATGACTTCCAGACTACCGCCGAAGATATCGGTCAGTCGGAAAGTGCCGCAAGTGATGTCGACAATATCACCAGCCAGGTAGCCAGAGTCGGAACATTCAATCCGGACACGCAGCAACCAGCCTTCGACCAATTCTCTCTCCACACCTGCGCGACAGTTACACACGATTCAATCAACCATACAATCGTATATGATTTTGGTACAGGATGTACCGGCGCCGACGGTAAAATCAGATCCGGAAAAATCAATGTTGCTTACACGGGAACCGGATATTTTGACGCAGGCTCTTCATGGGTTGTAACTTTTGATAATTTTTATGTCAGCTCAAGACACCTGGAAGGAACACGTTCGGTTGTCAATAACGGACTAAACAGTTCCGGCAATATGACCTGGACCATAGACGCTCAAAACATGCGCATGACGAGACCTGACGGCACCTGGAGATCCTGGAGCAGTCAGCGTACACGTGAAATGGTATCAGGCTTCGGAGATAATGACTGGACGAATGACGTTTACCTGATAAACGGAAACACTACTGGCACAAACAGCAAAGGACAAAATGTGACCTGTGTCAGCATTAATTTACGCCGTGACCATTCATGTCATTTTATTACGTCCGGAACTATGCAAATTACTCCGTCTAACAAACCACAACGTACCATCGATTTCGGTAACGGTTCATGCGATGATCTTGCCACCGTGACAAGAAATAACGTTTCAAAAACGATTCATTTGAAATTCTGATTGTTAATTCAGACTCGGATCTTCCGGAAAATCATTCATGATTCCGTACACATGTCCCATCGAAGTCAGTTTCTTACCCCAAATAATTGTTGGCTCCGCAATGAGAACTGAATATTGATCTGCTTCAGTGACCCACCAGTTATCTATGCTGATCTCCTTCTCAAGTGACTTGGCAGGCCATGCCGAATAACCGGCCATAAATTTTATCTGTTCCGGCGTCACTTCACCGGCTTCTATCATCACTTTTAATTGCTGGTAATCCCCTCCCCAATACAATCCTTCAGCTAGTTTTATCGCTCCCTCCAGATTTTCGATTGAATGCAGGTAGTAAATGGAATCAAGCTTGATCGCCCCTCCCCAGTATACGGGCGCGTCAAATTCAGGGAAGTCGTCGAGTGCCTCATATACCTTTAGCTGAGTAGGCTTATTAATAATAAAACCAATGGTTCCCTTACCGCTATGCTGACTAATCAGAACAACCGATCGCTTGAATGTCGGCTCCGGATTGAAAGGTTCGGATATAAGGAGTGAACCCACTTTTGGCTTGGCTGTCGAGCTTACTTTTTTCTTCATTCACAAAAGTGGTTTGTACATATTCATACTAAAACAGCCGGAAAATGTTCCAGCCTTTAAAAGCATAATTAGAGATAAAAACGGATGGTAGTAAAATCTATTTGATTACTACTAACTGCTTATTTATCAACTCATTATCAAATGACAATGAAAGTAAATAACTGCCCGGTTTTAAGCCGGAAACGCCTTCAAGAGAAAATAAATTTTCACCTGTTTCATACAATTCAGCCGGCTTCCTCACCAGAATCCGGCCCAGGTGATCAGAAATAATGTAGCCGGCTTTTACGGGTTTACTACTTGAAAAAATCACCCTTGCAGACTCATTTGCGGGATTCGGAAATACATTAGCGAAACGAATCGGAGAACTTATTTCAGCAATTCCTGAATTTGGTCCGATCATCAGATTCATGACAATCGGAAGGTGATCCGATGTATTATAAAGAGCATTTGCAACGTTTGACGGAACAGCCGAATTAGTTCCATTATTAATCGATTTATCAAAATGATTTCCATCGTTCCCGATATTCTGATACGTCCCCGGCATGTAGTAAACGCCTCCGGGTTGAGCCACTCCGTTCGAATAAAGTATCATATCAAACCGGTCGTTCATTCCTCCGCCTGAAAATCCGCCCGTCGAATTTAAATGTGTTGACTGAGTATGATAGGGAGCATAAGCCGGATTATTCCATGTACCACCGAGCGATAAAACATCCAGTAAATTGCCATCATCATTTGCATTATCCTGAAGCAATCCGGTATAAGCCGGTTCCGTTTCGTAATAGATATTAAAATCACCTGCTACAAGAAAATTAGTACCCGCCGGAAAAGCATTTGTCACCTGTCTCAGATCAGCCACCTCGCTGGCTCTCTGCAACTCATATCCCTGTGATGCCTTTAAGTGCAATGCAAATATGTGAAGAGTATCACCTGTAGGCTTGAAGATAACAGTAAACTGGCTGATATCACGCAGACTTGTATTTACAGGCGTGTTACTGACAAAATCAAAAAGTGAATCACGAAAGAAAATACCGTTATCGGTATCAGGTCCGTTTATAAATGTTCCGGATGCATAATGATATCCGCCTGTATTCATCACCTGGTCACGAAACCAATTAATACTGTTTGCAGATGTATTTTCCATCGTCACCAGAATATCAGGCTGAACATAGTTCACGACCGTCCGGTAAGACGGGCACCTGTTTGATGTATCCGCAACCGTATTACTCGTGCTGGGCCAGTTAAGCACATTCCACGACATTACTTTTACCTCATAATTAATCTGCGCCTGTAATCCGGCCGATGTCAGTAAAAGCAGTAACAGAATGTGAATTCTTATCATTTAGCGGCGATTTTTAATTTCTCAAATGTATTATCCTGAATTGCTTCAACAGCCTTTTTCAATGCATTGTTCAGGTCGTTGATAATGACAAAATATGCATTTGAATCCCACAGATTCCTGGCTACCTGCGCTTTCAAAATGATTCTGATAAGATTATCAGAAGTTTTTAGCTGGGCAGAATCTACTTTTACTCCTGCCTTCTCCCCCGCCGCAATTACATCGCTCATAAATTTATCATCGATAGTGAAACCGGATTTAAATGCAAACACATCAGGATATTTAGCCTTCAACTCATTTCGCCT
>CAZAON010000107.1:0-5733 GCA_964486655.1 uncultured Flavobacteriales bacterium | reverse complement strand
CTTTTTCATAGACTTTTTCGTTAAGGTTAAGATATAAAATCTATTTTTAACCTGTTTGAAAAAGTCAGCCACTTACCAAATAATGCTTTTTTAGTTCATCAAAGCATTTATCTATTTTTTCTAAATTCTCCCAAAAAAAGTTCGAACTAGAGAACATCAGGTATAGGTTTAGAATTTCAAAGTTTAGGTTAAGAATATCAAAAAAATAGCCCTTGAAAATCAAGGGCTTAACTGTATCTGGCGGTCCGGACGGGACTCGAACCCGCGACCCCATGCGTGACAGGCATGTATTCTAACCAGCTGAACTACCGAACCGTATCCCCTTAACTTTTGGGGAGTGCAAAACTAATAAATTTTGGCTTTATTCAAACTTTTGGGCAATTTATTCATGCCACTATTGCAAGTGGCTGGTAAAGAGGACTGTTAGAAAATCGGCAAGTATCGAAAAATGGCCCTGTTGGAACTCAGCTTTACCTGAACATTCCATATCTGCCGAATTCCCCCTACAATCTGATGAATCAGTCCTTGAAAGTCATCCCGTCCGGTTCAGAAATGACATTCCTTCATTTGCACCCGCAAACTTAAATGCACATGGCGCAACAATCAAAACTGCGGCTGAAACGGGTAGCTTGTTTACCTGATGTTCCTTGATTCTAATCCGGAACATCCACCTGGACTTTATTCATCGACATATTATCTCCACCTATGTGTATTTAAGCGGAACCGAAAGAGAAATTTAACAATTGACCCGCTACTTAAATTTTTAACAATTTGAGTACGCCAATAAATACTATATCTTAGTTTAATAATTTCAAAACATGAGAATCAGAATCTCCCTCTTATTCCTTCTCTGTTCCGTTTATTCTATTGCCCAGGTATCTGAAGGATTACCGGGAAACGATTTGCAATTTTCATCGCAAACATTCCAACAGGCAAACGCGCAAAACGATGTTCAGTGTACCGAACAAAGTTTCTGGAGTATTAAATCATTTGGTGCGATTATTCGCTGGACCATCTCTAACGGAACTATCAGTTATGCCGACACGGTTTTCCAGACCTGCCCCATCAATTCAATTGCATTTTGTAATAACCTGAATACGGCTCCCATTCCAAAAACATTTTATGGATCCGACGGACATGACATCATGTACTTCAACGGTAATTCATGGGACTCTCTTACCACTCCGCCTAATTTCAGCTTCTTCGGCAACTGCGGCGCTTTCCAGAATTATCTATACTACACCGCCTTTGATAACACCAGCGGCTCTCCAAATCAGATCTGGAGATACGATGGCACATCAACCACTCTCGTCACTTCCCTTGGCCTCAACCGGAATTTCGCCGTAGCGGATCTTGCTGTTGATATTTTTGGAAACATCTGGACTCTCGTTGGCTTAAATACGCATGCCGATTCTCTCGTCCAATTCTCCCCCAACGGCACTCGTCTAAACGCCTTCCCCATGAACCTCGATTGCATGAATGCTTATGGATCTTTTATGCTCAATGATGTTTATTATATCGGTATGGGCAATGCAAATCCTGTTCACCCGCAAACCATCGTTTCCCTTCACGTATCCGGTAACAATGCCGTCATTCAAAATGTAATGTCATTTCCTTCTATGGGATTTGCCGACCTCGCAAGTTGTACACCGGGAAATTTTATTCCGCTTGCTGTAAATGAAACTGAAGGGAAAGATGACATTCTTATATTCCCTAATCCATTTTCCTCATCAACCAATTTAACTATTCAGGGTGAATTTAACTTTCCGGTCGAAATTTCAATATCCGATTATTCGGGCAAAAATATTTTCACCGGAAAAATTTATAATAAAGAATTGAATATGCTTTCGCAAATACCTGCAGGATTTTATTTTATTCAGGTTGACGGGAAGGCTGTCAGGAAAAAAGTTTTAAAGGTTGAATAGTTTGGCGAACAAGTATTTGGTGGTTAAATACACCGGTTAACTTTTTTAGCAGCTAAGAAAAAAAAGGCGATCCGCCTGTGGCAGATCGGTTGTGTGCAACTTTTAGAATATAAACATGTGACCCCTGACTGGCATGGCCGTCAGGTTAAGGATTATCATAGATCGAAATCAACGATAACAGATAAAATAATTATTCATTAAACATTACGTCCCTACGGGACGGGTTTGATCGCGTTTACGCTTTCTACCGATATTAAGTCCCTACGGGACTGCTTAAGAAAGAATCTCAATACATTTTGATTTATTTGCGCAAGCAGCCGTCCCGTAGGGACTTAATATCGGTAGAATGAATGGCAACCCATTGCCCCGTCCCGTAGGGACGTAATGTTCAATTTTAATAGTGTAGGTTTAAGTGTAAGAAAAAAAACTAACCCTTTTGACCGGCTCTAACAACAAGTTTCAGTCCCGACCAGATATCATCAATCGCACAAACCTTAACATCGACCAATCCGTTCTTCAGTGCAACTTCTCTTATCGTATTCTCGTTTATGTCGGTTATTATCCCCGAAGCCTTCTTCGGCCATGAGATCCAGATCGCTCCATCTTTCTTAACAGCCGACTTAATCTTTTTAATATCCTTTACTAAATAACCCTTATTCATCGTAAAATAATGCAGGACATCCACTTTTTCTTTTCCTCTTACCACCTCCTTTATGTCTTCCGGTAAATCATTGAACAAATCGAAGTAGTAATCCGGTCCGTTCACTATTCGTATCGTCGACATACTTTTTATGCCCAGCTTTTTAGCCAGTTGCACATTAGAATATCCTGCTGCCTTCATAAACATTTTTCAGTTGGTTGGAACGGTATACTGAAAGATTCAAAAAAAGATATAGCAGAAGGTCAGTTATTTAGTATAAAAGGGTGTCTAATTGGTCGGAGTGTGGTTTTGTTTGGTGAAAAATGTAACGAGTACCAAGTACAAAGTACAAAGTACAAAGAAACCACATATTTAAGAATGTTGGCAATCTGTTGCATTGGGTACTTGGTACTTGGTACTTTGTACTTCGTACCCAGAACTCTGTACTAAAAATTACTTCGCTTCATGCATCTCCTCACACTCCCCTACTCCTCCCATTAACGAAACACATTGACCGTTTAAAAGTTGAGTCTTGGTACCATCGTATGTCATCATATTACCAGTCGGAGTAAGTACAGTTCCATTTTTTAATTTGACATCGATCTTAATTGCCTCAGTCTTATCGTCCATATGATGTAACAAGACCCCGTCTTTCATCATGTAGCATTCATGATTATACTTTGGCTTCGCATCTGCATCTGCTTTTTTCTCCTTCTTACTTTCCTGCGCAAATGCTCCAATAGTAAATAATACTGCAACAGCTAAACTGAAAATTGCTTTCATGGTTTGTAGTTTTAATTAACGACCATGAAGATAGGTAAATTTGGACAAAGGAAATAGGACTATGGATTAAGGATTATGGATTATGGATTAAGGACTATGGATTAAGGACTATGGATTATGGATTATGGACTATGGACTAAGGACAAAGGCATGCACTACTAATCAGTAATGGTTTTCCTTTGTCCTTTATCCTTTGTCCTTAATCCTCAATCCCCAATTCTCAATACTAAATACTATATTCGCACTTTCCGCGAGTATGGGAACCGTGTGCAAATCACGGGCTGACGCGCAACTGTAAACTCAGCATAGGTTGGACATTTACGCCACTGTGATGTGCCGAAGAGGCACAAAATGGGAAGGCGCCAATAAGGAGTAAGCCAGGAGACCGGCCGGAAACAGGACAATGCTTTCGCGACTAAAGCTAATGTCGAATGCGCTTTCGCGTATTTGCATTTTTCTTAAAGCTGTCCTTTTAAACTGTTCCGATGAGATATCTCTCATTCATATTGCTATTATGTATTGCCGGACAAGCCTTCGCACAGGTCGATTCTACTATCGAACTGCATGAAGTTAAAATATCATCCGTTCGAAATACGTACCAAAGCGGTTTGAACAGCGAAAGTATTGACAGCTCTGAAATTGCACGCCTGAATATTTTATCACTTGACCAGCTTCTGAAAAATAACACAGCAATCACCATTAAAGATTATGGTCCGGGACAGCTATCTACTATTACTCTTCGTGGCGGAAGCTCTTATCATACGGCAGTATTATGGAACGGTTTTCCGATCGGCAGTCCTTTACACGGATTAACCGATCTGACTCTTGCCGACAATCTATTCTTTGATCAGGCTTCAATACTTTATGGCGGAGCATCAACACTCTGGGGAAGCGGTGCTGTAAGCGGAACCGTATCGTTAATTAACGTACCTCATTTCGGAACAGGATTTAGTGTAACAGGCGGATTCGCTTTCGGAAGCTTTAATGACTATACACAATTCGCCGAAGTCACTTTTGGAAATTCATCTTATTATGGATCTTTTAAAGTCATCGGAAATGATAATCAGAACGACTATACTTATTTGAATAGCGAAAACGAAAAAGAGACTCAAACTCATTCACACATAAAACACCTGAGCATATTAACCGAACATTATCTTAAAACAGGCAAGTATTCGACATTGAATTTCCGCTTATGGAATTCGGTTTTTGACCGACAAATTCCTCCCACGTTGCAACAATCAAAATCAGATGCAACTCAAGATGATGAGAATCTGAGAGTATCATCCGAATGGAAAAAAGTAAAAGATGATTATCAATTAAACATCCGAACCGCATTTTTTAGCGAGAAGCAGAAATATGATGATATTTACTTAAGTCAGCCTTCGAATAATAATTGCAAAACCCTTTCTTCCGAGGCCCTGATTGAAAAATCATTTCTCAGAAAACATACACTTCAAAGCGGAATAAACAATACGACAAATTTTGTCGATTCTTCGGCCAATCTCAGCGATATCACTTTAAACAGGCTTGCGTTCTTTATTCTGTATCGTTACCAGTCAGCGAATAAAAAGATTGACGCATCGGCCAGCATGAGAAAAGAATTTTCTTCGGCCGGCAATTCACCATTCCTGTATTCGGCCGGACTCAATTATTATTTGCATTCCTCATTATTAATTAGAACCTCTGTTTCAAAAGTGTTCCGCTATCCGACGTTGAATGATCTCTACTGGAATCCGGGAGGTAATCCGGACTTGAAATCTGAAAACGGTTATAATGCCGAAGCCGGACTACAATTTGAGCCACTTGTGTTAACCGGAACAAAATCTTCGAGACTTCTTTTGAATTTCACAGGCTATTACCGTGAAATAAAAGACTGGATCATCTGGTATCCTTCGACTTCAAATTTATGGAGGCCTCAGAATTTATCGGAGGTTAAAAGCCGGGGAATTGAGACAAGCCTGAATTATTCACTGACAAAAGGAAAGTTCGGACTTAATACAGTGCTTGGTTACAATTATACCATTAGTACAAACGAAAAGTCGGTGAGGCCCATGGATGAATCATATCAGAAACAACTGATTTATGTTCCTCCACATTCGGCAAATGCAAGGCTAACATTGGAATATAAATATTTCCGGCTTACAACAACATTTTCCTATACAGGGTATCGTTACACCACATCCGACAATACTTCGCAGCTTGATGAATACATAATCATAAATGCTGAAGCTGCACAAATATTCATTTTGAATAAAATAAATGCCCGGGTTTTCTTCAGGATAAATAATCTCAAGAATGAAAATTATCAGTCAGTCGAAAACCGTCCAATGCCGCTGAGATCATTCACTGGCGGAATATCAATTACGTATAAAAATCAAAAAC
>CAZAON010000106.1:0-6222 GCA_964486655.1 uncultured Flavobacteriales bacterium | reverse complement strand
AAATGAAAAGTCGACTGTGATTGCAATTCGCTTGTATGAACTTATCGCAATTGGATTTATTGGTAAGATCGCGCCATGTGTTGAAGTGACAATTTTGTCTTTCTTGTTAAAGAGCGGACTAAATGTGATATAAAGTAATAATACAGCCGCGGCTATTACTAATGGAATAACCAGCAAGGTAACCCACAACGATGCAGAACCGCTTAACCATTCCTGTAATTGTGAGAAAACTAATTTTACATTGAGACCGACAATGATGGAAGCAAAGAACCAGGCTATCACTTTAACATAATTCTTTATCGCATATTCTTTCATCCGCGTTTTATCACTAACAAAGTGAATGAGCGGAATAATGGCAAATCCCAACTGCAAGCTTAGAATTACCTGAGAGAGTATAAGCAGCTTTCCAGTAGCGCTTTCTCCAAAATAATTAATCACAATTAACGCCGGCACAATAGCTATCAAACGGGTGAGTAATCTCCTGATCCAGGGGGCAATCCTGAAATTCAAAAACCCTTCCATTACAATTTGGCCTGCCAGTGTTCCTGTTATCGTCGAACTCTGTCCGGCCGCTATCAGAGCAATTGCGAAAAGTTTCGGTGCCCATTCCGTTCCAAGAAGAGGAGCCAGAAAACGATGTGCATCCTGAATTTCAGCTACCTCATATAATCCGTTTCTGAAAAAAGTAGATGCCGCCAGAATCAGTATTGCTGCATTGACAAAAAATGCGAGATTCAGTGCGACAACAGAGTCAATGATGTTATACTTGATGGCTCGTTTTATTTCCTTCGGCGTACGGTCAAACTTGCGCGTCTGAACCAATGATGAATGCAGATATAAATTATGAGGCATCACTGTCGCTCCGATAATCCCAATCGCTATATATAAGGCTGTTTCATTCGGAATGGATGGAACAAATCCTTTTACAACTTCTCCCAGATCGGGTTTTGCGAAAATCATCTCCGCTAAAAATGCCATTCCGATTATCGCGATCAGACTCAGGATAAATGCTTCCATTTTTCGGATGCCGAAATTAATCATGAAGAGCAGGAGGAAAGTATCCAGTACTGTTATCGTCACGCCCCATACCAAAGGAATATCAAAAAGTAACTGCAAGCCGATCGCCATCCCTAATACTTCGGCCAGATCACATGCGGCTATTGCAATTTCCGCCAGCAGATACAACGAAAAATTTACCGGTTTTGAATATGATGCACGACACGCCTGTGCAAGATCCCGTCCCCAGACTATTCCTAACCTTGCACAAAAGCTCTGCAACAGCACCGCAATAATGTTTGACATAAGCAGCACCCAGATCAGTTTGTAACCGAACTGGCTACCACCGGCAATATCTGTGGCCCAGTTGCCCGGATCCATATATCCGACACTGACCAGGTATGCGGGTCCGAGAAACGCGAAAAATCTTCTGAAGCCCTTCGACTTTTGTGTGTCTACAGAAGCATTAACTTCAGGCAGTGATATGCTTTTTGAATCGGTCATAAATTATTTGAAAATAGTTACCAGTATATTCTTTGCCACGTCTGCACTTATATGCTTCACACTTTTCGAACCGTCAATCGAAACCTGCATGGACTGGTCGTAATCAGTTATGTCTTTCACTGAAATGATTTTTCCGAGTGACAGGGAATTTTTATCAAGATATTGCAAAAAATCTGTCCGGTGATCCATCACGCCGCTAATTATTAACCGGTCATTCTTACCCGCCGACGATAGCGGAAATGTATTCATCGTGTGAAAATTTCCGTTCTCATCAGGTATAGGGTCACCATGCGGATCCCACTTTGGTTTGCCCAGATAGGAGTAGAGCTTTTTCACCAATTGCTCCGATTGAATGTGCTCAAGCTGCTCTGCAATTTCATGAACTTCATCCCAGCTGAAGCCAAGTTTTGTTACCAGGAATAATTCCCACAACCGGTGCTTTCTGATCACCGAAACGGCTGAACGCTTTCCCGAAGCAGTCAGCGAAACTCCCTGGTAACGTTCATAATTCAACAGCTTCTTCTCCGCAAGCTTTTGCAACATATCTGTTACCGAGGCGGGTTTGGTATCCAATGCGAATGCAATGGAGTTCGTATTAATTTTATCGGAACCCTTTTCCTGCAGCATGTAAATTGCCTTCAGGTAGTTCTCTTCTGTAAAGGACAGTATCATAATTTCGGCAAATCTAAACATTTATTTTTGATTAATCTAAAATTTAATTTTAGCCTTACGAAAAATCCTGTTTCTCACGATCGATTTTCTACATTTGCGCCGTGAGTTTATATACTTCGGTTTTAAGGCCAATTCTTTTCAAAACTGATCCCGAAAAGGTTCATTATCGTGTTTTTAATTGGCTTGGAATCCTGTTTTCAGTGCCCGGTTCGAAATCGATAGCCAAGTCTGTCTACGGCTCTACCGATAAACGATTGCATAAAACAGTTTTTGGAATTGATTTTCCGAATCCGGTCGGGCTTGCAGCCGGACTCGATAAGGATGCCAAAATGTTTAATGAATTATCTGCGCTTGGATTTGGTTTTATTGAAGTCGGAACCGTAACTCCGCTTGCTCAACCCGGCAATGACAAGCCCCGCTTATTCCGTTTGCCTGCCGATAAGGCTCTTATTAACAGGATGGGATTTAATAACGAAGGGGTTGAAGCCATGTCTTCCAGACTGAAGAACCGCGACCGGAAAATTATTATTGGCGGTAACATCGGAAAGAATAAAAACACCCCGAATGAAAAAGCCGTCGAGGATTATGAAAAATGTTTTCGTGAGTTGTTTCCATTCGTCGACTATTTTGCCGTTAATGTCAGTTCGCCCAATACGGCCGGATTACGTTCGCTTCAGGATAAAGGACCTTTACTCAATATTCTAAAGCGACTGCAATCGGTAAACGATGAATTGTCAGTCGGATTAAAACGAAAGCCCATACTTTTAAAAATTGCACCCGACCTCAGCAATGAGCAACTTGATGAAATAATAGAAGTTGTCTTTCAATCGTCGCTGGATGGGGTGATAGCAACGAATACAACGATATCACGCGAAGGACTTCATACGTCAAAGGAAGAAATTGAAACGATTGGTGCAGGCGGATTAAGCGGGAAACCACTTACAAAAAGATCTACCGAAGTCATTAAATATTTAGCCGGAAAATCCGGAAAGAAATTCGCCATTATCGGAGTAGGGGGAATTCATTCAGCTGACGATGCAATGGAAAAACTCAGTGCGGGAGCAGATCTGATTCAGCTCTATACCGGATTTATCTACGAAGGGCCGGCCTTAATTAAGGAAATTAACAACGCCTTGCTTAGGAAAATCAGTACTCAGCGAAGTAAATAATGTTTAATGAAATCTGAAAAATAAATTCAGTTAATCAGCTTTCTCCGCCGACTTATGCTTTAGTACCTTTGCCTCCAGATAAAATATTATTTCTTCAGCAACATTTTTGATCTGGTCACCCGTACGCTCGAGCTTTCTTATCGTAGAAATTATATGCAAAGCCTGCGTAACAGAATCAGGATTTTCTTTGATAAATTTTTCGATCACGAAATTGGCCTGACCGTTGATCTCATCCAACAGATCATCTTTTTGGAATATGGACCTGGCAATTTTAGAATCTTCCAGATCGAATGATTGTCTCATATCACCAAGCATCTTGATCGACATATCAAACATTTCGTCTATTCTTGTTACCTCCAGTAATTTTTTATCGAATGGTTCTTTCGCCGCAATTACATACCTGCAGATGCCATCGGCAATATCGCCAATACGCTCCAGGTTGTAATTAATTTTAAGAGATGCGAGTACAAAACGTAAATCAATGGCGACGGGATTGAATAATGCGAAAATGTTCTCGCAATCCTTGTCTATTTTAAGTTCCAGTGCGTTTACTCGTTTCTCGTTAAAATTTACTTCTCTTGCCAGTTCACTGTCAAGCATAGTGAAGGCTTCCCGGGTTTTCTTCATCTGAAGATGTATCAGGTCACACATTTCAATTACTTCGCCTTTCAGACGTTTAATTTCTATATCAAGGTGTGTCATTGTTCTGTTTAATTTTGAATACTAAGTTAATTGTAAATAAAGAAAAAAGTTATCCTATCCGAAACGGCCTGTAACATAACTCTGAGTACGGTCTTCGCGCGGATTAGTAAAAATCTTTTGTGTAGAATCGTGCTCCACGAGTTCGCCGAGATAGAAGAACGCTGTATTGTCGCTAACCCTTCCGGCTTGCTGCATATTATGTGTTACTATGATAATCGTGTATTTACTTTTCAATTCATAAATGAGTTCCTCAATCTTTGCCGATGAAATCGGGTCCAGTGCCGAAGCAGGCTCGTCCATCAGAATTATTGAGGGCTCAATAGCAAGTGCTCTTGCAATACAAAGCCTTTGTTGCTGTCCGCCTGATAAAGCAAAAGCTGATTTTTTCAATTTGTCTTTTACTTCATCCCATAATGCAGCCTGACGTAAAGAAGTTTCTACGCGTTCTTCAACAAAAGCGGAATGATTGATACCGTTAACCCGAAGGCCATATGCGACATTTTCAAAAATACTTTTCGGAAACGGGTTTGGCTTTTGAAAAACCATTCCGACTTTTTTTCTTAATTCATCAATCCGGAAATTCTTTGACTTGTAAATATCCTTCCCATCAAGCAATACATCTCCTTCAATTTTAATTCCCGGAATCAGATCATTCATCCTGTTAAAAAGCCTGAGGTATGTAGACTTGCCACAACCGGAGGGGCCAATTAAGGCAGTTACCGTATTGGGTTCAACGGAAAGAGAAATATTCTTCAGTGCATGAAACGTACCGTAGTACAGATTTACATTTTTAGTTTCAATCTTATGCATTAATTCATTTTTACTTTATTACTGAAATATCTCCTCAGGGCATTCGCGAGAAGGTTTAACACGAGAACGATCAAGACAAGAACAAGCGCTGTTCCGTAAGCCATATCGCGCGATTCCTGAACTTTTGTACCACTTGTTGAAATTACATAAAGATGATATGGAAGCGCCATTACCTGATCAAAAATGCTGGTGGGTAATTTAGGAAGAAAATACGCGGCTACCGTAAATAAGATCGGAGCGGTCTCTCCCGAAACCCTGCCAATGGAAAGAATAAGTCCGGTTATAATATTCGGAAAAGCCATAGGCAATATTACCCTTCTGATTGTCTGAAGTTTTGTCGCTCCCAGTGCGTAACTTCCAAGGCGGAACGAATCATCAATTGCGATTAAAGCTTCTTCGGTTACACGAATCACAAGCGGTAAAGCCAGCAGTCCGAGTGTAAGCGAGCCTGCAATAATCGAATCACCGAATTTCATAGCCTGAACAAACAAGGCCATTCCAAATAATCCGAATACGATAGAAGGTATACCTGCGAGATTATTCGTCATTAATTTCATGAATCGTTTGAACGCATTGTCTGTCGTATACTCATGAATATATATTCCTGCCATTACTCCAAGCGGAAAAGCAAACAACATGGAGCCGATCACAAGGTAAAATGTTCCGATAATAGCCGGATAAATTCCTCCTTTTGTCATTCCGTCCTCAGGCATCTTGGTGAGGAAGTCCCAGCTCAACATATGCCAGCCTCGTGAAAAAATAAATTCCAGAATCCAGAAGAGGACTACGAGAACAAACAAGCTCAGAATTCTGAATATCCAGAACGCAATTTTCTCTTTCAGATTTTTATTCATTTTATTTTGCGTCTTGTGCTTATGTATTGTACTGTAATGTTAACAATCATGGTCATGATAAACAGAATGCATCCCAATGCAAACAATGCTTTGTAATGAACTCCTCCTGCCGGCGCTTCACCTAACTCCGCTGCAATTGTAGCTGGGATGGTTCTGACCGGTTGCAACAAAGAATGAGGCATAACAGCTGCATTTCCCGTAACCATAAGTACTGCCATCGTTTCACCAATAGCGCGGCCGATACCAAGAATGGCAGCGGCTGAAATTCCGGAAATGGAATAGGGGAGTATAACTCTTCGTATTGTTTGCCAGTGATTCGCGCCTAAAGCCAGCGAAGCTTCCTTCATGCTTCTTGGAGTATTTCTGATGGCATCTTCCGATACCGTAATAATAGTCGGAAGCGCCATTATTGCAAGTACAATACTCCCTGCCAAAGCAGTTTCACCAACCGGTAAATGAAAAACATCATGTATCATTGGCACTATTACTATCAGTCCGAAGAATCCATAAACAAC
>CAZAON010000105.1:0-12542 GCA_964486655.1 uncultured Flavobacteriales bacterium | reverse complement strand
TAAAGCAATAATTACAAGATTGTTCGTATTGAGCATTTTATTGCTTTCCTCCTTAAGTATGAATGCACAAACCGTTGGAAATGTGCAAATCAATGGTAAGATCAGGAAAGACAATAAGCCGGCTCCGGGAGTTACCATACAGATTACCGCCGCAGGATCTGAGCCTATGACAGTCACATCAAAAGACAATGGCTCCTTCAATTTCAATTTGAGTCTGCAGAAAGATTACAGGGTTACGTTTTCTAAAGGTGGTTTTGTGACGAAAATTATTGAATTCAACACAAAGCTTCCACCTGATCAGGCCGACATCATTTACCAGTATGAGTTTAATGTGGACATGTTTGATGATGTGGGCGGACTTTCGCAAAGTACTGCGATGAGTAAACCGGTAGCGCGAATAGCTTACAATCCGACCTATGAAAATTTCATGCACGATGAAAGTTATACAAGGCAGGTACAATCTCAGCAGGATCTGGCAAAAAAGGCGGCTGACGATTTAAAGAGACAACTTGAACGGGCAAGACTTGATTCCCTGAATAAGATTTGGAATGACTCACTTGCAAAAGCAAAATCCCGGGAATCACAATTGAATTCCGAGAAGGCTGAACAGGAGAGATTGAAAAAACTGCAGCAGGATTCCATTAACAAGGCCAATCTGGCCGCTCAGGCAGCCGCTGCCGCCGCGGCAATGGTTGCAGCAAAGGAAAAGGCAAGGGCAGATAGCGCTACCGCGGCCGAATCGCGGGCAAGGGCTCAGGCCGAAAAAGCCCGTCAGGATTCTATCGCAAAAGCCGAACAGGATAAGATAAAACTAGAAGCGCAAATGGCTGCACTGGCGAAAGCCCGGCAGGATTCCATTTCAAGGGCTGAAGCGGAAAAGGCCAGACTTGAGGCTCAGCAGTTGGCTCTGGAAAAGGCCAGACAGGATTCGTTAAACAGGGCAATGCTTGAAAAGCAAAGGACCGATTCAATGATTGCGGTAAAAGCCGCTGCTGAAGCGAAAGCTCTAAAAGAAAAACTCAAAGCGGATTCGATAGCGACCGCACAGGCACAAATCAAGCAGCGTGAAAAATTTGTGGCCGATTCTACAGCGGCTGCAAAAGCAGAAGCGGATAAAAAGGCGGCTCTGGAATTAGCCGCACTGAAGGAAAGAGAAAAGTTCAGACAGGATTCAATTGCCAAAGCGGCTGCCCAGGCTAAACTTGAAGAGAAGGCCCGGCAGGATTCAATCGCGACTGCTCAGGCACAAATCAAACAGCGTGAAAAATTTGTAGCAGATTCTACCGCAGCCGCAAAAGCGGAAGCAGATAAGAAAGCCGCATTGGAATTAGCCGCTGTAAAAGAACGGGAGAGGATGCGACAGGATTCTCTGGCAAAAGCCGAAGCCCAGGCTAAACTGGATGAAAAGGCGAAGCAGGATTCTATAGCGAAAGCAAAGGCTGAAGAAAAAGCAAGATTGGATGCGGAAGCAAGAGCCGGTGAAAAGGCTAAACAGGAAGCCGCAGCCGCGGCGCTTTTAGCAGCGCAGGCAAGAGAAAAGTTTGTTGCCGATTCGACTAGCACCGCAAATAAAAAAGCGGCGGAGGAACAGGCACGTCTTGCCGCATTGGAAAAAGAAAAACAAAAAGCCTATAGTGATTCTGTCGCCAAAGCAAATCTGGCTCAAAAAGAAAGACTAAAATTTGTATCTGACAGTACTGCAAAAGCGAATGCGGAAGCCAAAGCTAAATCAGATGCCGAGGCAAAAGCACAGGCTCAACGAACTGCAGATTCATTACGTGTAGCCAAAGAACAGGAATTGGAAAAAGCCGCCGCCGCCGAAAAAGCCCGTCAGCAGCAATTGGCCATGGAGAAATCCCGTCAGGATTCGCTGGCTAAAGCTGAACTGGAAGAAAGGCAAAAAGCTGAAGAACAAAAAAGACTTTTACTTGCGGCCGAAAAATCGAAACAGGATTCAATGGCAAGCGCCGCCGCTAAGCAAAAGCAGTTAGCCGATGAAGAAAGAGAGAGAAAGGCATTAGCCGAAAAATCAAAACAGGATTCAATTGCTAATGCGGTAGCCTTGCAAAAGCAATTAGCCGATGAAGAACGTGAACGAAAATTACTCGCTGAAAAAACCAGACAGGATTCAATTGCCAGCGCTGCCCGTGAACAGGAATTAAGAGCGGAGGAGGAGCGTAAAGCTAAAATCCGCGCCGATATTGAAGCAAAAAAATTGGCATTAAGCAAGTCACTAGCGACAAATGTGGAAGGTAAATCACCTCCGCCAAAGGATACAAAACCTGTTACTTCAGTTCCTAAAATTGTGGATTCGGATTATAAAGAAGGACTGACAGAAGAAACGGTCAATGAAAATAACCGCACCATTTATCGTACTGTGGTGAAGAAGGAAGGTACTGCTTACAATTACCAGAAGATCGTCTATAACTGGGGTGGCATATTTTATTTTAAAAATGAAATGAGCATGACTGAAATCACTTTTTCCCAGGAATTGAAAAACGCCAAGTCTGAATTGGAAAAATAAATTTGACAATCTGTCAATTTAAAAATCATTGCCAGGACTAATTGGCAATTGATTTCTTTTTTTTATGTCATCATGTCTTTTGTTTTGAATTGGTACAACGATTGACAACTCCGGTTAAATTCTAAAAAATCAGGAGGATCAAATTATGACACTTATTAAATTCAATGGAAGCAACAATCAGCGCCTTCCTTATTTCCCAACTATCGGTGAATTATTCAACGACTTCATGAACAGTGATCTTGTTTCAAAAGATGTTTTCAAGTCGGTTCCCGCAGTAAACATCAGCGAAAATCCGGAAGGATTTATTCTGGAACTTGCCGCACCTGGAATGACGAAAAATGATTTTAAAATTGAAGTTGAGAAAGGTGTTTTGAGCATCAGCGCAGAAAAGAAAGATGAAAAAATTGATGAGAACAGTAAGTTCACCAGAAAAGAATTTTCTTATTCTACTTTCAAACGTACTTTCACTTTGCCTGAGCAGGTAAATACAGAATCAATTTCTGCAGGTTATGAAAGTGGAGTTTTGAAAATTCAACTGCCAAAAAGAGAAGAAGCGAAACAAAAACCTGTTCGCGAAATAACTGTTTCATAATTCGTTGGTTTAACCGGATGTTTTAGGTCTATCCGATCTCAATCGGATAGGCAAAATCCGGTTAGTTTCAGTCTTATGGAGTAATAATTGGTATAATTAATTTCATGTTCGTTAAAGGCCACCTTCTTTTGAAGGTGGTTTTTTTTTACAGTCGAATTACTTCTACCTTCGCACAAAATTGAATATATGTCTGTATCTGATAAACCTGTCATATTGGTCACGAATGATGACGGAATAACCGCACCCGGACTTCATGCACTTGTGGATGCCGTAAAGCATCTCGGTGATATTTTTGTGGTCGCGCCGGATAGTCCGCAGTCGGGAATGGGCCATGCGATCACAATCAATAACCCGCTGCGGCTCGATCAGGTTGAAGTTCATGGCGAGCATAAATGGTATCAATGCAGCGGAACACCTGTAGATTGTGTCAAAATTGCCATTGATAAGATTCTGCACAGGAAACCTGATCTTTGTGTATCCGGAATAAATCACGGAAGTAATTCCTCTATCAATGTAATTTATTCAGGCACCATGTCGGCCGCAATGGAAGGCGCTATCGAAGGAATTCCTTCAGTCGGTTTTTCATTGTCCAATTATGCCCTCGATGCCGACTTTACTGCCGCAAAGCATTATGCTACAATGATTGCTTCGAAAATACTGGCGAATGGTTTGCCTGTCGGAACTCTTCTTAATGTAAACATTCCAAACCTGCCCCTGAATTCATTAAAAGGTGTAAAGGTATGCAGACAAGCCACAGCAAAATGGGAAGAGGAATTCGATGAAAGACTCGATCCGAATCAGAGAAAATATTATTGGTTAACCGGGAAATTTGTTAACCTGGATAAAGGACATGACACCGACGAATGGGCGCTTACAAATGGATATATTTCAGTCGTTCCGGTTCAATTTGATTTTACAGCGCATCATGCAATTCCGTTTTTAAATGAAATAAATTATGAGCCCGGTAAAGCTGAATAAGGATTCGTTTATAACCGGACTGATTGGTGGCGCGATTTCGCTGGTAGTATTTTACTATTTGTTTTCGGCTCTTCGCGCATTTATTGCCAATCTTTCAGGCAACATATATATACTTCGTCCGCCTGCCGTTCATTTGTTTACCATGGGCATAAACATAATTTTCGTCAGAATTCTGTTGATAAATTATAATAAAGAACAAACTGCAAAAGGCTTACTGTTTATTACCGTAATTTCGACTCTCACATATTTTTATATTTTCTTCAGAATAAATAAATAATGAAAGAGCAGACAAAAGGTATTATCACCGGAGTTGTTGTGGGTATTATCGCGCCACCGGTTGCATTTTATTTATTCTGCAGAATTTCATTTCCCGATATCTCTGTTTATGATCAGCTCTTGAGTTATATCAGAAGAAACGTTCTGACACATGTAATCAGTTTATCCGTAATAATAAATCTTGCCCTGTTCTTTATTTTTTTACGAATGAATAAGGAATTTATATCAAGGGGAATTTTAGGTGCTACCTTTCTGTATGCATTCACCGTATTAATTTTGAAACTCATATGAGATTGTATGTCATAGCAGGTGAAGCATCGGGTGATCTGCATGGATCCGATCTGATCAGGGAATTGAAGAACATTGTTCCTCAGCTTGAAGTGCGGGCATGGGGAGGCGATCTCATGGAAAAGGAGGGTGCAAAAATTGTTAAGCATTACCGTGAGCTTGCATTCATGGGTTTCACCGAGGTGGTTTTAAATCTTCGGACTATTTTAGGTAATATTAAATTTTGCAAAGAAGACATAGCTGAATTTAAGCCTGATGCCGTCATTCTCATAGATTATCCCGGATTCAATCTGCGCATTGCCTCATTTGTAAAAAGTCTCGGCACCCCTGTCTATTATTACATTTCTCCCCAAGTCTGGGCATGGAAGGCATCGCGTGTACATAAGATCAGGCAAACAGTTGACCGGATGTTCGTAATACTTCCGTTTGAAACAGACTTTTACAAAAAGTTTGATTACAAAGTAGATTATGTCGGTCACCCGCTACCGGATGTTATCAGAAGAATACGTCCCGGATTTTCAGACCGTGAAACATTTATCCGTAAAAATAGACTGACTGAAAAACCAATTATAGCATTATTACCCGGAAGCAGAAAGCAGGAAATTCAGCGTATGCTTCCATTAATGTTATCGGCTTCTAAAAGTTTTAGTGATTATCAATTTGTCATTGCAGGAGCTCCATCATTGCCGGTCGATTATTACACATCTTTTTTCTCGGAGAATACGGCAATCGTTAGTGGTTCGACTTACGAATTATTAAGTCATTCCGAAGCCGCATTGGTGACTTCCGGTACTGCAACTCTGGAAACCGCATTGTTAAATGTTCCTGAAGTTGTTTGTTACAAAGGCGAAAAGATCAGTTATCTGATCGCAAGGCAGCTCGTTAAAATTAAGTTTATTTCTCTCGTTAACCTGATAATGGATCGTGAAGTCGTAAAGGAATTAATCCAGGATGAGCTTAACACGAAAAATATTATTTCGGAGCTGAATAAGCTCTTGGATAAATCAAATCGCGACAGGATTTTTAAAGACTATGCCGCGCTTCAGAATTTACTGAGTGCCGGTGGCGCCGCTGTGAAAACCGCCACGGCAATTGTTGATGATTTTAAGGATAGACTTTCATCAACAGGGACAAAAGATTGAGTTACTGAATGCAGTTTTCACAGCCATTAATCATTTTCATTAATATTTGATGTTTAGTATCTGCGGCTAATTGATCCGGTTATGATTAATCGGCACACCTGAGACGTAATTTTACGGGATGCAATTTTTCCGGAATGCCCCGTTCATTCGGATCTTACCTTCCTTTTCTTTGGGGATCGTTTTATCTTTTTTTTCTGAACTCCGCCCAACTTTTTTTTGGTTTTTGTTAATCATTGCCTTTTTGGCAACTATAATATTTTCGTCAATCGGAAAAGTCAGTTACTCATGGAGATTAATTCCCGGGTTAATTTTACAGATAATTTTATTCTCACTCGGATTTCTGTTAACAACCTTAAATGATCAAAGAAATGATTCAAAGCATTTTTCAAAATTTGATTGCGAAATATACAGGGCTGTGATAGAAAGCCAGCCTGTTTATAAATCGGGCCGGTTAAGAGCCGAGGCTGAAGTTAAGTCAGTTTACTTTCAAAACGAGTGGAAGACAAGCTGCGGAAAGTTGTATTTATATTTTTCTGACAGTACCGATCTGTTTTGCAGTGATGAAATTATTTTTACAGAACCGCCCGAAGGTATCAGCCCGAAACTAAATCCCGGCTCTTTTGATTTTCAATACCACTCATCCCTGAAAAGAATTTATTACCAGACAAAATTAAATGGAAAAGATTGGCAATTTGTAAATCATCATACTGGCTTAAAGTATTATTCCATTAAACTTCGAAATGAGTTTTTAGATATTTTCAGACGGGCCGGACTAAAAGGGCAGGAGTATGCGGTGATGTCGGCACTCGTTCTGGGTTATGACGATGAAATTGACAAGTCTGTTATGTCTGCATTTTCAGCCTCAGGTACATTGCATGTCCTTTCGGTTAGCGGAATGCATGTCGGAATAATTTTCGGCGCGCTATCAATTCTAATGCGCTTTGCTGACCGAACCAGGGCATTAAGAATTTTCAGGAGCATTACTTTGCTGATATGTCTCTGGTTTTATGCGTTGCTGACCGGATTATCTCCATCTGTTATCAGATCGGCCATGATGTTTTCATTCATTCTGATGGGATCAACAATGAAACGTTCTTCCAATATTTATAATTCACTTGCACTTTCTGCTTTGGCCATTTTTATTTTATTCGATACTGTTTTAATCCTGCATCCCGGTTTCCAATTGTCATATATTGCCGTTGCCGGAATCGCGTATTTTTATCCTAAATTTTACAAACTGTTCTACTTTCAAAATTGGATTGTGGATAAAATTTATTCGCTCATCGCTGTTTCCATAGCGGCACAGTTGGCAACTTTTCCATTAGTTATTTATTATTTCCATTCGTTTCCCAATTATTTCATTCTGGCCAACCTGATAATTATTCCAGTTTCAACAATTGGGATTTTTGGGGGTATTGCATTGTTGTTTTTAAGCAACTTCGAATTTTTACTAGTAAAGGCCGGATCTATTTGTAGTTTTATTATTCAGCTATTGAATAATTCGGCTTCCATTATAGAGAATTTACCATACTCGACGTTAAGCGGATTAATGTTTGGCCTTCCCGGCGTTTTTCTTTTGCTAATTTTTTTCATTTTAATGACTGAATTTTTCGGGACAAGGAATATTAAACTACTTTATTCTTCGCTTGTCTGTTTCATTCTTTTCTGGTCATCAGTCATAGCCGCAGCAATTGAAATAAATTCAGCCAGATCCATAATTTTCTTTTCGGGCACAAATGAAATGTGTTTTCAGTATAACTCCGGTTTCAATTCAATTTTATATTATGCCGCAAAGGATTCATCAAAAGCGAAGCAAATTTCAGATGCATACTGCAATTCGGCCGGACGAAGTATTTCCCTCAGGCAGGAAGTATGCTCGGGAATCGAAAATAATTCACCCGATTTATTGGTTTTTCAAAATGGGCAAATAATTCTGATCGGTTCACACATTATTTTGAATAATCCTGATAAACTCTATTATAACAATCCGCTTTGCATTTATTATTCGCAAAAGAAGTTTAGGGAAGAAAATACATCTTCTTCATTCACAAAAATTATCATAAATGATTTATACTCAAAGAATGCAAATAAAGAGATAAGACCCGGATTTAACAGGTTAAGTAAAGGAGCTGTAGAGATTTTACTCGGCGGTTAAATGGCATTCAATGGAAACCTGTCGCGGATTTTAATACCTCTTTCGGTTTGTTCCAGGCTGCAGCATTCATCTACAGGATCGTGTTCAAGAAACAAAGTCGCATTTTGATCAACAACTTCATGCAGGAATTTGCTTTTCTCTTCAAGTGTCAGTAACGGACGTGTATCATAGGCCATTACATAAGGCAGCGGAACATGTCCGGTGGAAGGAATGAGATCGGCACAGTAAATTATTTTCTTTCCATTGTAGTTTAAAGAAGGAAGCATCATGGCATCGGTGTGACCATTCATGAAAATAATTCCGAAATTTTCCGTCAGTTTGTCTCCTTCTTTTAAAAACTTAAGCTGACCACTTTCCTGTATCGGGAAAATATTTTCTTTCAGGAAGCTGGCCTTTTCACGTGCATTCGGTTTCGTAGCCCATTCCCAATGTCGCTCATTACTCCAGTAAGTGGCATTTTTGAAAGAGCTTTCAAATCCGTCTTTTTTTGAATTCCATTTCACGGCACCCCCACAGTGATCGAAATGGAGATGAGTGAGAAAAACATCCGTTATATCATCTAATGAAAATCCTGCTTTGTTCAAAGATGAAGACAGGGTAGCGGAGCCGCTCAGGTAGTAATATGAGAAAAACTTCTGATCCTGCTTGTCGCCAATTCCCGTATCAATCAGTATAAGCCTGTTTCCATCTTCAACAAGCAGGCATCTCATCGCCCAGTTACACATGTTGTTTTCGTCGGCAGGATTCAATTTATTCCATATTGATTTTGGTACAACACCAAACATAGCGCCGCCGTCGAGCTTGAAAAAACCGGTTTCTATAGTATGTAGTTTCATATCCTTCAGAATTGACGTAAATGTAAATCATTCCCTTTAAATTGTTAGTAACCGCATTGAAAACTGGTTGGTAAACTAAAATTGCATTGGGTAGCGTTGTTTATCTTCGGAGTACATATTCACTTCTATGTCAAAGAGATTACATTTTACGGCTATCGGGGGAGCAGCCATGCATAACCTGGCTATTGCTCTGAAAAAAAACGGCCATACCATTTCAGGATCAGACGATGAGATTATGGAACCTTCCCGTTCGAGACTTGCCGCAGAGGGACTTTTACCAGCGGCAGAGGGATGGTTTCCTGAAAAGATCACGGTAGATCTTGACGGCGTAATTTTAGGTATGCATGCCCGGGCCGACAATCCGGAGTTGCTTAAAGCTCAGGAAATAGGAATTCCCGTTTATTCTTTTCCTGAATTTTTGTATGAACATTCAAAGAACAAACTAAGGGTTGTAATCGGTGGTAGTCACGGGAAAACAACAATTACCGCGATGATCATGCATGTTTTAAGGAGCAGGTCGTTTGATTTTGATTACATGGTAGGGGCAAAGGTTGAAGGATTTGATACGATGGTTAGGCTAAGTAACGCGCCTGTAATAATTCTTGAGGGAGATGAATATCTTTCGTCGCCGGTTGACCGCAGACCGAAGTTTCATTTGTACCAGCCCGTGATCGGATTAATAAGCGGTATTGCATGGGATCACATAAATGTGTTTCCGACATTTGAAAATTATCTCGAGCAGTTCAGGATTTTTGCCGACATAATACCTGCCAACGGTTCGCTCAT
This sequence comes from uncultured Flavobacteriales bacterium, assembly GCA_964486655.1. Lineage (GTDB taxonomy): Bacteria > Bacteroidota > Bacteroidia > AKYH767-A > 2013-40CM-41-45 > JADKIH01. The sequence goes on along the minus strand of CAZAON010000105.1, from coordinate 2,965 downwards.
ATTTTTTGACGGAGATCCTCATGTGAAAGCGATTGCAGAAACTTCGGCTTCGCGTTGTGAAAAAATGCCATATGGTGTACCATCACATATCATTCGAAACGGGGTAACGTATCTGCGATATAATGGTAAGGAAATTCCACTTTCTGTTTTTGGAGAGCATAACATTTCGAATATGGAAGGGGCGAGACTCGTCTGTAATAAACTCGGAATAACAAACGATGATTTTTATGATTCGATAAGATCGTTTAAGGGTGCCGCAAGAAGACTTGAATTGGTCGACAAAAATGAATCGGTTGCAGTCTTTCGTGATTTTGCTCACTCGCCATCAAAACTAAAGGCGACCATTCATGCAGTCAGACAACAGTTCCCGGATCGTTTATTAATCGCATGCATTGAACTGCACACCTTCAGCAGTCTTAACCAGGATTTCCTGAGTCAGTATGCTTCCACAATGAATGAGGCTGATATTCCCGTAGTATTCTTCAATCCTCATACGATTGAACATAAAAAATTAAAACCCATATCTGAGGCTGATGTAAAGTCGGCTTTTGCAAATGAACGTATTCAGATATTTACCGATTCTGTAAGACTAAAAGAACATCTGCTTTCGATTGAAACTCAGCCTGCGGTATTTCTAATGATGAGTTCCGGTACGTTTGACCGGTTAGATATGCAGGAAATGTCCGAACGTCTTTTGAAGAGAGATAAAGTGAGTACTTAATGCTAATTATTAAGCATGACCGGCATAACAAGCATGAGAATGTCTTCGCTTGCATTTTCATTTTCGGCAGGCATTAACAAACCTGCGCGGTTGGGAGCCGACATTTCAACGGAAACATTTTCGCTGTCAAGGTTGCTGAGCATTTCACTAAGGAATTTGGCATTGAATCCGATTTCCATGTCTTCACCGTCGAACTGGCAGCTTAATCTTTCATTTGCTTCATTGGCAAAATCGAGATCTTCAGCACTGATCTGAAGTTCGCTGCCGGTGATTTTCAGTCTAACCTGGTAGGTTGTTTTGTTTGAGAATATAGATACCCTGCGGACAGAGTTTAAAAGTGCTGCACGGGAAATAGTGAGTTTATTTGGGTTATCGACAGGGATAACAGCTTCATAATTCGGATAGCGCCCGTCAATTAACCGGCAAATGAGCGAATAGTTTCCCAGTTGAAAAAAAGCGTTCTTATCGTTGTAGCTAACTTTTACCTCTTCATCGTTTTCGATGAGAATGTTTTTAAAAAGATTCAGCGGCTTCTTTGGTACAATGAATGATCCTTCGTTATCTGTAGAAAGGTCGCTTCTCCTGTAGCGAACCATTTTATGCGCGTCAGTAGCGACAAATGTGATATTGTCTTTACTAAGTTGAAAATATACACCTGACATGACAGGTCGTAATTCATCATTGCCTGTAGCAAAGAGTGATTTATTAATTGCATCCTGTAAAACACTGCCTTTAATGGAGAATGTTTTCACTTTTTCCATTGAAGGGGTTTTCGGGAATTCATCGCCATCAAAACCGGTTAGTTTATATTTTCCATAATCGGAGACAATCTCAATTCCGTGAGTCTTATCATCGATAAGAAAGGTGAGGGGTTGTTCTGAAAATGTTTTAAGGGTATCAACTAAAATTTTTGCCGGTATGGCAATCTTACCTCCGTCTTTTGTATCCTGAACCGGTAATGAGGTAATCATCGTAGACTCCATATCTGAAGCCGAAATTGTTAATGTTCCTTTTTCCACTACAAACAGAAAGTTATTGAGAATGGGAACCGTATTGCTCGTATTTAATACACCGCCAACTAGTTGTAATTGTTTTTGAAGTTGTCCGCTTGAAACAATGAATTTCATTTTGAATTTTGGTTAAATGGTAATGATAACCCTTTGCTTAAAAAGTCAGTGATGATTGTAAGGCTTACCGGGTATGCTACAAACCTACGTGTTTGACAGCGAAATCCCAAAGGAAATGCAAGCCTGCAGCACTCCAATTATCAACAAAAAGTTAAAAACTTTTCCTTTCTCACTTTCGCTTTTTCGGCTTCTCCGAATCAAAATCTGAAAACTGGCGAAGCAGATTGTTGATCATGGATTTTTGGATAGTAACCAGACTGTTACCGGGTGTAATAAATCCATAAACGCGGTCTAAATCATGTTTTAAGACATTGCCGGCGGAATCTGTCTGGGCTAAGGATGAAGTGCTTAGGGGAACAGGAAAGATGTCGACTATTTTGAGCTGATTAGCAACGTCTTTGACGGTAATTCTGATGGAACTTTCGCCCAGGTTCATGGTATCACGCTGTTTTGCGTCGACCGGACCTTCGTAGAAGAAGTTTCGGTACTGACCGAGGTAATTTTCTATGGCAACAGAGTCGACTTTCTGTATAAAATGATTTGTAGTAGGACTTTGAACAAAGAATTTTCCCTTATCGTGTGAAATGAGAAACGACTGTTCCGGGGCATTTGCATACGTAATCAATAAAAATCTGATATCATCAGGCTTGTAGCTGAAAAGAACAGTGCTCTTCCAATCATTGAAGCTGGTGCTGAACCTCGGAGTGAGATAGCCATTAAATCCGGGTATATGAATTATAAACGGCCTGTTTGATCCTTCCAGCATCATAAAAGTGCCATATTCATCGGCTGTCTGACCTCCAACATAAATCGTACGAAATGGTTTTGTTTCCCCGTTCAGATAAACCTCGCACTTAATTGCCGAGGCGGCAAGCGTTTTTACAACGTTATTATAAGCGGCTTTTGCGACGGGTGATTTGACTTCCATCTTGTATAATGCATCAATTAATATACCCAGATGATCCGATTTTGGATCTTCTTTCCCGTTAAGTTTCCAGATTCCGTTTGCCGTTTTATCAAGGGTAATAGTATTTCCGTTTCTGTCGGCCAGAAAAATTTTCGTTATGGCAGGCGTGTCTTTTACGGCGAAATCACGCAATTCATCATTGAGAGATGA
>CAZAON010000104.1:0-27922 GCA_964486655.1 uncultured Flavobacteriales bacterium | reverse complement strand
TATATCGTTCCTCCCGCATATTTCAGGAAGTATTCATCGCAACCAAACGTCTTGAGTGTTTTTGCGACCGGATGGAAAAGGTCATTTTACAGATGCGACAGGGTGTTGCGGATAAGCGACCATGCCGACTGGAATGGTGTTTTGGAAATGGTAACTAATACGAAGGCAAAAAAAGTTTATACCGTACATGGTAACGGATCCTTGCTGAAAGAATATCTGAAAGATTCAATTGAAGTGAAAATTATCGGGTGATGAAAGTTTTATCCGCTGAAAAGATTCGAAAGGCAGACGCGTATACAATCGCTAACGAACCTATTGAGTCATTTAAATTGATGGAACGTGCATCCGCAAAATGTGCCGAGTGGATTAAAAGTAACATTGATGCCGGTAAAAGTTTTATTGTCTTCTGCGGACCGGGAAATAATGGGGGAGACGGACTTTGTATTGCAAGGTTGCTGAAATTGTCGGGGAGGAATGCTGAAGTGTTTTTAATTCAGGGCGAAAATCAATCGGAAGATTTTAAGAAGGCATTAAACGCAGCTACTGAAAGTGGTGTAAAAATTCGCGAGTATGATCAGAAGAATTCTTTTCCTCACGATAAGAATGTAGTGCTGGTGGATGCTATTTTCGGCACAGGCATGAACCGTAAGGTTGAAGGATTACCTTCTTTCTGTATTCAGGCAATCAATAATTCGGGTATGGAAATCATTTCAATTGATATGCCTTCCGGAATGATTGCAGACATGCAAACTGATGGTCCGGTCGTAAATGCTACACATACTTTGACTTTTCAAAGCCCGAAGCTCGCTTTTCTATTGCCCGGAAGCGGTAACTCTGCCGGCAATTTTCATGTGCTCGATATCGGACTAAGTCAGGATGTGATAAACAGTTTCACTGACGCTGCCCGGTATGTTACGAAAAATGATGTGGCCGCGATTTTACGACCCCGCTCAAAATTCAGTCACAAGGGTGATTTTGGAAAGGCACTGTTAATTGCGGGTAGTCACGGTAAAATGGGTGCCGCTGTTTTAGCTGCTAAAAGTTGTTTGAGATCGGGAGCCGGATTATTAACCGTTCATGTTCCTGCCAGCGGTTATGAAATTATACAGACTTGCATTCCCGAAGCCATGTGTGTTACTGATGCGAATGAAAAGGAGATAACCCGGACCGGAGATATTTCGAATTACGATGCAATTGGTGTTGGTCCGGGTATAGGAACATCAGCCGAGACGACTGTTATGCTTTCGAATTTGCTGGATTCATTGAATCATCCATGTGTATTAGATGCTGATGCACTGAATATTATTTCAGCCGATAAAAATCTCCTGAAAAAGTTAAACAACAGATGTATTCTTACACCTCATCCAGGAGAATTTGAAAGACTGGCCGGACCGGTAAAGGATAGCTTTAGCCGTTACAGACAGCAACGGGAATTTTCGGATAAACATAATGTTGTTGTTGTATTGAAGGGCGCACATACCTGTATTACGATTCCGGGTGGTAAAACATATTTCAACAGTACGGGTAATCCCGCCATGGCCAAAGGAGGGACCGGAGACGCATTGACAGGAGTGATTCTTGGTCTGCTTTCACAGGGATATTCTGCTGAGAATGCTTCAGTAATGGGAGTTTACCTGCACGGACTTGCGGGAGATCTGGCAGCCGTGGAGAAGGGGCCATATTCTATGCTTTGTACCGACCTGATTGAGAGAATTCCGGATGCGTTTCGCTTGCCGGTGGGGTAGTATTTCCAGATTCCAGATTCCAGATTCCAGATTCCATAATTCCATAATTCCAATATTCGCGCTTCGTGTTGACAACCCGGAACCCGGAATCTGGAATTTTGGAATATTCGAATCCAATTTTCTGTATTTTCGCCGGATAAACCTATAGCATGAAATTCTTCATTGACACCGCAAACCTTTCTCAGATAGCCGAAGCCGAAGATCTTGGAGTATTGGATGGAGTAACCACAAACCCTTCTCTTATGGCAAAAGAGGGCATAACGGGACATGATAATATTCTCAAGCACTATGTTGACATCTGTAAAATAGTTTCGGGAGATGTAAGTGCAGAGGTTATTTCCACTGACTTTAAAGGAATAGTTGATGAAGGTGAAATGCTTGCCTCATTGCATAAACAAATTGTCGTAAAAGTTCCGATGATAAAAGATGGCGTAAAGGCATTGCGCTATTTCACCAATAAGGGAATTAAGACAAACTGCACATTGGTATTTTCGGCCGGACAGGCTATACTTGCCGCTAAAGCAGGTGCGACATATGTTTCGCCATTTATCGGCAGACTGGATGATATCAATGTAAGCGGAATTGACCTTATTAAACAAATCGTTCACATCTACAGAACATATAATTTCAAGACACAGGTTTTAGCCGCTTCCATTCGCGGACCATTACATATCGTTCAATGTGCCGAAGCCGGCGCTGATGTTGCGACTTGTCCGCTTTCATCAATTCTCGATTTGTTAAAGCATCCATTAACCGACTCTGGTCTTGCTAAGTTTTTAGCAGATGCTAAAAAGTTCAGTACCGTAACAAGTAAGTAAGATCGTGCTGCTAAAATTTTACGGAGAGTCGATTAACGACAAGCATATTTCTCAGATAATTGAAGTGTTGAACAAGGATGGCGTAATCGTTATCCCGACCGACACCGTATATGCTCTCGCGGGCAGTGTTTACAGCAATAAAGCGGCTGAACGCATCGGGCGAATAAAAAATACGCGTATTGAAAAAGCTCACTTTTCTTTTCTCTGTCATGACCTTTCAAATATTTCCGAGTTTACAAAACCATTCAGCACCGAAGTTTTTCGATTAATGAAAAACTCTCTTCCCGGTCCGTTTACTTTTATCCTGAATGCAAACAGCAACGTCCCCGCTATTTTCAAAACAAACAAGAAAAAAACGATAGGTATTCGGGTGCCCGATAACCAGATCGCACTTAGTATTCTGGAAGCGCTCGGTCATCCGTTAATGGTAACATCCATTCACGGAGCAGATGAAGAGGATGAATATATCACAGACCCCGGAGATATTAATGAGAAGCTGGAAGGTATGGTTGACCTAGTTATTGACGGCGGCGCTTTCAGATACGAGCCTTCAACAGTGATTGATTGTACGAATGATACACCGGTTGTTATTCGTGAAGGAAAAGGAAAAGTAGAAGACGGTAATTAGCAATTGGCAATTGTTCGTTTTGCAGGAGCAAAGTGATCTTAAAGCCTTGCACTTCATTAAGGTATTACTACTTTATTTTCAAGCTGTTGTAGATGGCATTCAAAAATTCAGCCCTGTAAAGTACGTTAGGACAATCTTCAATATTCACTCTTCAATATTAAATAAAAAATGGGTAAGCTACCTACATCGCACCGCTCAACCGCGTATCCTTGCTCCGTTCCCGGCCTGGGGAGATTAGCAGGAGCTGGTCGTATAGGACTTACCCGGCGCGAAGGTAGGAAAAGTCTTGAGTCCTGAGTCTTTTGTCTCGAGAAAAGTTTATTCAGTTAGCGAGAATTGCTTCTATGTATTGACTCTTAATCAGATATATCTTGTTTATAAATTCACATAACCATCTCAAGACTAAGGACTCAAGACTCAAGACTAATTTGTACGTTTGCGCCATGGAAAATCAAAGAACTCAAAACAAAGTTGCCATGAATTATGGTCTTTTGTTTGGATTGAGCGGTGTTGCTGTTTTTCTCCTGTTTTATTTCATGGGAGCTAATGTTCAGTCACGCTGGCCAAGCTATCTGACCTATACTTTACTTGCTGTTTTCCTCGTAATGGGAATCAAAAGTTACAGAGATGAAGACCTTGGTGGAGAACTTGGTTACGGAAAGGCAGTAGGAACGGGGGTATTGATTTCAATCTATGGAGGAATAATTATTGGCGGATTTACTGCCATGTTCTTTTTATACATTGCTCCGGAGATGACCGAAAGAATAATTGAAGCCGCGCAGCAGAATATGCTTGACCAGGGTATGAGCGAAGATCAGATAGAAATGGCCAGTAGTATGACAAGAAAATTCATGACGCCTATGTGGTTGTTTTTCCTTTCAATATTGGGATATGCATTTACCGGATTTATATTTTCTCTTATTATCGGTATCTTTCTGAAGAAAGAAAAGAATCCATTTAGTTCAAATATAGGCTGATAATACGTGGATATATCCGTTGTCATCCCCCTTTATAACGAAGAAGAATCGTTGCCTGAATTGTGCGATTGGATTGCACGTGTCATGCAACAGAATAATTTCTCCTATGAAGTCATTTTAATAGATGATGGAAGTAAGGATGGTTCGTGGTCCATTATTGAATCTATTGGACTTAAGAACAGCAATATCAAAGGCATTCGCTTCAGACGGAATTATGGAAAATCCGCCGCATTAAACGAGGGATTCACCGAAGCAAAAGGGAATGTGATTATTACTATGGACGCCGATTTACAGGATAGTCCCGACGAAATTCCGGATCTGTTTTCCCTCATCAACTCCGGTCAGTATGACCTCGTATCCGGCTGGAAAAAGAAACGCTACGATCCAATTACCAAAACAATTCCGACCAAGTTATTCAACTGGGCTACACGGAAGGTGTCCGGAATAAATAACCTGCATGACTTTAATTGCGGACTTAAGTCCTATCGCCGTGATGTTGTGAAAAGCATTGAAGTGTATGGTGAAATGCATCGCTATATACCCGTCATTGCAAAGTGGGCCGGCTTCAGCAAAATAGGTGAGAAGGTCGTAGAACATCGTCCCCGGAAATATGGTGTTACAAAATTCGGTTTAGAGAGATTTGTGAATGGTTTTCTCGACCTGATGTCAATAACGTTCGTTTCGAAATTCAGCAAAAGACCGATGCATTTATTCGGCCTCCTTGGATCGATTATGTTTTTCATCGGATTCTTTGTCACGATTTATTTAGGTCTGACCAAACTCTATTTAGTTTATAATAATCTTCCCGCAAGACTTTTAACCGACAGGCCTTCATTCTACATAGCGCTTACTTCAATGATACTGGGAACCCAGTTGTTCCTGGCCGGATTCATCAGTGAGCTTATTTCAAGATCTGCTCCCGACCGCAATAAGTACATTATCGAAAAAAAGTGTAATCTTTAACGGGTAAATCTTGTATTTTGAAAGTAGTCATTTTAGGACCTGCTCATCCATTAAGGGGCGGTATAGCTGATTTTAATGAGGCACTGGCGAATAGCATTCAGCAGGATGGCCATTCGGTCAGCATATATTCTTTCAGCTATCAGTATCCGTCTTTCCTCTTTCCAGGTACTTCGCAATTTACAGATAGTCATCCGCCCGCCGGACTAACCATTCATCCCACGCTGAATTCAATTAATCCGTTTTCCTGGATATCGACTGCGAATAAAATCTCGCGCGAAAAACCTGACTTTGTCGTTATCCGTTTCTGGTTACCCTTTATGGGACCTTCGCTTGGAACCGTTGCAAAAATACTCAGGAGGAGAAAGATCAAAGTAATCGCCATAACGGATAATGTAATTCCGCATGAAAAGCGACCGGGTGATTATGCATTAACAAAATACTTTATCAATAATTGTGATGCCTTTATCACAATGTCGCGATCAGTTTTAAACGATCTCGAAAAATTCACTTCAACGGGACATAAAGTTTTTATTCCTCATCCGGTTTATAATATTTTCGGTTCGCCGGTTTCAAAAACCGAAGCGAGAGCGAAATTAAAGCTTGGTGAGAATGATAAAATTATTTTGTTCTTTGGATTTATTCGTCCCTACAAAGGCCTGAACTTATTGCTTGACGCGATGAATGATCAAAGAGTAAAAGAAAGAAATATTAAATTGCTCATCGCCGGAGAGTTTTATGAGGATAAAGCTCCGTATATTGAAAGAATAAACCGGATGGAAAAAGATTCCGTGACACTGTATTCCGACTTCATAGACAAGAGCGAGGTGAAAAATTATTTTTGCGCCGCAGACATTGTCGTTCAGCCTTATCTTACCGCAACACAAAGCGGCATAACGCAGATCGCCTATCATTTCGGTCGTCCCATGCTGGTAACCAATGTAGGCGGCCTGGCTGAAATTGTTCCTGACGGCAGAGTAGGCTATGTAACGGAAAAAAATCCGGCTGCAATCGCTAGTGCACTTATTGACTTTTATGATAACAAAAGAGAAACAGTATTTGCGCAGAATGCTGAGTCAGACAAAGGCAAGTTTTCCTGGACAAGTTTTACACAAGGACTAAAAAAACTCTATGAGCAGATTCGTTAAAGTTCTCCTTTTGTTGATATTGATTATCTCCGGCAAAGCACAGGCTGGAAAAGTCAACGGGAGAATCAGTGATGAAAATAATCAGCCGCTTCCTTATGCAATCGTTTATGTTGCAGGAACAAGTATTGGAACAACAGCCAATGGAGAAGGTCTTTACTCGCTTGATCTGACCGACAGCACTTATGACATTTCATTCAGAATGATTGGTTACAAGCTTTTAACCAAACGAATTACTGTAAGTAAAACTCCCGTTGAACTGAATGTAAATCTTGTTCCCGAAAGTGTGAGTCTTAAAGAAGTAACGATTATCGCCGGTGAAGATCCTGCTTATGCCATCATTCGTGCCGCGCAGGATAAAAGGAAATTTTACAGGGATCAGGTTCAATTGTACGGATGTAATGCCTATGTCAAGTCAACTCAGCGTATGACAAGCTATCCAAAGCGGTTGATGGGACAAAAAGTTAATCTCGAAAGCGAAGTTGATTCTGTTACGAAAATATTTTACCTCAGCGAATCAGTTTCCGAACTTTATTTCAAACAGCCCGATAAGTACAAGGAGAAGATGATCTCAAGCAAGGTCAGCGGATCTCCCCAGACCTACAGCTTCAATCAGTCCACCGATGTACTCATCAGTTTTTACGATAACCTGGTTAACATAAGCGGACTGACACCAAGAGGCATAGTGTCGCCCATTGCGGGGAATTCTATTTTCTATTATAAATTCCGGCTCGAAGGAACTTTCGTAGAGAATGGTGCCGTTGTAAATAAAATTTCTGTCATCCCGAAACGCGCAACTGATCCTGTTTTTACGGGAACGATCTATATCATGCAGGACAGCTGGAGAATTTACAGTCTGGATCTTTTTATTACAAAAAAGCAACAGATGGAATTTGTTGACACTTTTCGTATTAAAGAGAATTTCATAAAAGTGAGCGATGATGTGTGGATGCCTTTCAGCCATGAGTTTAATTATTCATTTAATGCATTCGGATTCGAAGGAAATGGAATCGTACTTGGAATATTTAACGATTACAATCTTCGACCGTCTATTGGTTACAGATTTTTTGATTCAGTCATAATGAAGGTTGAGGAAGATGCGAATAAAAAGGACTCCGCTTACTGGCAAGCTACCAGACCCGTACCCTTAACCGACATTGAAGACGAGGATTACAGGCGGCGCGACAGCATACGATTGATAGTGGAATCCAAGCCCTATCTTGATTCGGTTGATAAGGTTGAGAACAAATTTAAGTTGGGCGGTTTACTATCAGGATTTTCCATTCAAAACAGTTACAAAAATGAAACATGGAAATTTTCCATGCCTTTAACAAGGACAAATTTCAATACCGTAGAAGGCTGGAATACAGGCATGGCTGTTGAATACAGGAAACAACGAAGTAAAGATGATCTTAGAGAGTATACCATAGAGCCATCCGTCCGTTACGGATTTTCAAACAGCCATTGGAACAGCCATGTACTTTACAGGAACCGCTACAACCGGAAGACGAATGCTTTGCTTGAATTGGATGGTGGAACAGATATCGCCCAAATCAATTCAAAGAAACCCATTTCCGAATTGATCAATACGATGTATTCAATTTTCGGTGAAAAGAATTATATGAAGATTTTTGAGAAACAATATTTTTCGGCTTCCCACAAATCAGATATTCTTAGCGGATTAAATCTTAATGTGAAACTGGAGTATGCCCACAGAATTGCTCTGAACAATACTTCCGACTATACAATTGTTGATGTTGAGAATCGTGATTATACTTCGAATGATCCGTATAATCCAACCAATAATTCTGTTTCTTTTCAGGAACATGAGGCATTTACCGGGGAAGCAACGCTTTCCTACAGACCCGGACAGAAATATTTTGAAACCCCCGATGCCAGATACAGTGTAGGCTCTAAATGGCCTATATTCAGAGTTAAATATAAGCGTGGTTTCAATTTCGCGGGAAGTGATATAGATTTTGATTTATTGCAATTTGCGATTGACGACGAAATGAACGTTGGTATTTTGGGAAACTTCAAATACTTTGTTTCGGCCGGTGATTTCCTGACTAAGAAAGAACTTTATTCACCTGATCTTATTCATTTCAGTGGAAACAAAACATGGTTTGCTGATTTTAGTATAGATGAATTTAAAAACCTCGACTATTACAAATACAGTACATCCGGACAGTATATCCAGGCACATGCGGAGCAGAATTTTGGCGGGTTTTTATTGAATAAGATTCCGTTTATTCGCAGTCTCAAATTACAGGAAATTGCAGGTGTACATTTTCTGCATAGCAAAGACGTTGATCAGTACATTGATGTAAGTATTGGTATCGAAAAGCTGGGATTCTTCAGAGCGGAATTATTTACATCGTTTCTTAACGGAGAAAAGGGAACAGTCGGATTTCTTTTCGGAATTAAGCAGAATATAGGACGATGATTCAACTGAATTTTTATTTTTACCGACTCAAATAAAACAGAATATGCTTAAAAAGAAACGGCGATCCGTCAGCAGTTTAAAAACAAAGGCGGCAAAGCCTGTTACAGGAAAAAAGGATCGTCAGCTGAAGATAGAGGACCCTGTTAAGTATATGAAAGCCTCATTCAGAAAAAATGGTAAGACCTATAAAACTTTTTTGCGCGGATTACTCAGACGAAAGTTGAGAGGACTTGATTCCGTTGCCATATCACTGAATAAACTGGCATTTCAAAAAATTGACTGTCTCGATTGCGCGAATTGCTGTAAGAAAATGTCCCCTACATACAAAAAAGCGGATGTAAAACGAATATCGAAACATCTTGGAATGACTTTTCAGGCTTATTATGATAAATATCTGGAGAAGGATGAAGACAGCGGAGACTACATGAATAAAAGTCTTCCATGTCAGTTTTTAAGAAAAGACAATAAATGTGGAATCTATCCTGTTCGTCCGAAAGATTGCAGCGGATTTCCTCACACGCAATGGCGCGATTTCAAATTATATATCAGCGGCACCCACATTCAAAACATCGAATATTGTCCGATCACACATTTTGTAGTGGAGAGAATGCATGAAATTATTATAGAGAAGGGCGAGCGGAATCTGACGGGGAAGAGTGTTCTTTAGGCTGGCAGGTTCCTAACTATTATTAAGAATTAGTTTCGGGTTTTGGGTTTCGGGTTGGGGGGCTACTGATACTAAGGATGTCGAAGATATAGTTTCGGGTGTCGAGTTTCGGGTTGGGGGATGCAAGAATTAGTTTATTCTGCAAGTGGTGAATTTATTTTTTCTTTTTTTTATAGTTGAATCTTCAATCAACGTTAGACTGAGCGGAGCCGAAGTCTTTATTTCGATGAAACCCGGTCCCTGAGCGGAGTCGAAGGGCGGGTTGGGGGCTGCTGGTTCTGAGGGTGTCGGGGATTTGGTTATGGGTTTTGGGTTTTGGGTTGGGCTGCGGGCTTTACTTAAGTTTATTTTGGCTGATTCTGCCCTGTAAATGAGCATGATTTGCACAAGTCGGCGGAATGGCTTAGGTTTGGAATACAAAATTCTATAAAAATGCGCGCTATTATCTTACTTCTGCTGGTATTTACAATTTCCACAAATGCTCAGGAGCAAAAACCAAAGGTTCAGAAAGGTTTTGGAGTTGCTGTTAATCAGGTTCAACCACAATTTCCGGGCGGACAAGACAGCCTGCAGGCATTTCTTTCCAATAACCTTGTATATCCTGAAAAGGCGAAAAGAGATCACATCCAGGGAATCGTTTATGTAGGATTTAAAGTTGACCGTAAAGGGAAAATCGTAAATCCAAAAATTCTAAGTACTGTTTCCGAAGAACTTGACGCCGAAGCTTTGCGTGTCGTTTCTTTAATGCCCGACTGGATTCCGGGTACAGCAGGAGGATCACCTGTCGATGTTCAATATGTTTTACCTCTCGAATTTGTTTCTCCGCCTGTGAAGCCGGCAAATCAGCAGTAAGAGTTAATTGAAAATAGATACTGGTTTTTAGTTTTTAGATTTTATAAAAAGATCCTCACTATGCAAAACTCTAAACCGATAGGGTAAGAGTGCATCTTTTCCGGCATAGTCAACTCCAACTCTTGGTCCGGTTATGATTTTCGAATCCGGAATCCTGAATTTTCTGTCCTCAATCCATATCTCATTGCCAAGCAAACTTTTTCCGGTATCTGAAAAATGTATTCCGAGTGCCTGCGAAACGGTACCCGGACCAATACATAAATCGGCCTCAGTAGCTTTCGGTCTGCGGCGGCGACTCAGCATTTTTTCGAACCCTTCTACAGGATAAATAGCTCTGATTAAAACAGCATGAGGAATATTTTTTTTATTCGTTACGACGTTGAAAAGCGAATGTATTCCGTAACATAAGTATACATAAGCCGTTCCGCCCTCACTATACATCACTTCGGTGCGTGCGGTTCGTCTCCCCCCAAAGGCATGAGATGCACGGTCTGTTTCACCATTATATGCCTCAGTCTCTGTGATGATTCCGGCTGTTTTAATTCCGTCGATCCGCGTCACTAAAAATTTTCCGAGAAGTTCCTTAGCTATTAAAACAACATCATTACGGCAGTAAAAAGAGAGTGGGAGTTTCACGAAATAAATCTGATGATTATGTCTACGGTTTAATTATTCCATTCCAGTTTATTCCCTTCAACATACCTGATCTCTTCATTGTCAATCATCCATTCGATCACGCGGATGGTTTTCGTTTCACCGGTTGGTCGGATATTATTGATTAGTTCCTGAAGACTGACTGAATTATTAGTTAGAACAGTTTTAACTTCAGAATGTATCTGTTCGAATTCAAGATCACTTATGTCGGCTTTATTTCGTTCCAGGCAATAGTCACATACTCCGCAACGGGTTGTATCCGATTCGCCGAAATAGGCAACAAGCATCTGGCTCCTGCACCTGTGTTTTGATTCGGCATAATTTAACATGGCTTGGGCTCGCTCTACAAAACGTTTTTTTCGGTCTGAAAGATTCTCCCTGTCTATATGAAGATCCGTCAGGTCTAATCGTTCTTCAAGGTAGGTCAATTGTGGTTTGTCACTCGAAGGTATGTAAGTCAGTACTTTTAATTTATCAAGCATTGTCAACATTCTTACAGCTTCATCTCTTGACACTACAGCACGACGAGCCAGTTCATCTTCTTTTATCTGTACATAGTCATCAAAGACTCCTTCGTATGATCGTAAAATAGTTTTTATAAAATGATCGTATGCAGTATTCTTTACCTGGAATTCGTACAATTCATTCGCATGATAAAGAAAGTGAACTCTGGAATAAAGGTCTATACTTTCATTCGTGGAAATGAGTCCCTGCAGTTCCAGAATCTTTATGCAACTGTAGGTTTCGGCAATCGGAAGATTGTAGGTATTGCAAAAATCGCCCAGATCAAAATCAAAGCTGACACCTTTTGCGGAACCGACGGGTAGATTCAGGAAGTTTCCCAACGCCTGGTAACAATTGCGTATTTTTTTAATATCAGGAAATGATGTCTCCATCCGGCTTTCCATTTCTTCACGGTCAGACTGGTTATACAGAAGAATTGCATAACTTTTTTGTTCATCTCTTCCAGCTCTTCCTGCTTCCTGGTAATAAGCTTCGAGACTTTCGGGAATGTCGGCATGAACAACAAACCTCACATTTCCTTTGTCAATTCCCATTCCAAATGCATTGGTAGATACAACGACTCGTGTTTTTTCCTTCATCCAGTTATCCTGCACCTGTGAACGTTCCCTGCTTGTTAGTCCGGCATTATAGAATTCCGCTTTTACCTTATTCCTTAAAAGAAATTGGGTAATGTCTTTAGTTCTCTTTCTTGTTCGCGCATAAACAATTCCCGTTCCCTTAACGCTGTTAATAATCTTCAGCAGTCGTTTTAATTTGTCTTCTTCATATAAAACAACGTATGAGAGATTCTTACGCTCGAAACTTTTCTTAAAAACAGCAGGTGATTTGAAGTTTAATTTTTTCTGAATATCCGCTTCAACAACAGATGTAGCTGTAGCGGTAAGCGCCAGTACCGGTACGCCGGGGAGATATTGCCTGATCTCCGCTATTTTTAAGTAAGCCGGACGAAAGTCGTAACCCCATTGTGAAATGCAATGCGCTTCATCAATGGCAAGCAGATTGACTTTCATTCGTTTCAACCGTTCAATAAAAATCTCCGAAGAAAGACGTTCGGGAGAAACATAAAGAAATTTTATTTTTCCGAACACGCAATTATCGAGCGTAATATCAATTTCATTCTTGCTCATTCCGGAAATAACGGCGGCAGCCGGAATATTCCTTTTCTTCAGATTTTCAACCTGATCTTTCATCAACGCAATAAGAGGGGAGATGACGATGCAGATTCCGTCTTTAGCCATTGCCGGTACCTGAAAGCAAATGGACTTACCACCGCCGGTCGGCAAAAGTGCAAGAGTATCCCTGCCTTCCAGAACAGAAAGAATAATATCCTCCTGTAGCGGACGAAAACCGGAATGTCCCCAATACTTCGTAAGAATTTGCTGAATGAGAGATTTCAAGCCTGTAAAATAGCAAATCACCTCCGTTTTTTAAGCGGAGGTGATCGTTTTTCTATTAAAATGTGGTGCTTATTTTAAATGTTCACGAAGAAATGAAAGCGATAATGCATATGCTTCGGCAGTAGCCTCTTTGTCGTGATTTGGATTACTCGGATTTGCAAAGGCATGTACGGCATCAAACTCTTTTACAGTTATAGCTTTTCCCGCATCGGCCATATTTTGTACAAACTCGTTTACTACTTTTTCATTAATCCATTCATCACGTTTAGCGAATATTCCCAAAACATCACTATTCAGCTTTTTAAGTTTCGCCACGTCTGATTCAGGCATGCCATAGTACATTACACAACCGGCACCTTGTTTGCCGACCATAATTGAAGCCTGTAAAGACCAGCCTCCACCCATACACCATCCCAGGGTCGCTATTTTAGCCTTCGAACCAATGTGCGAAAAAGTAGCCTGCAAAATTGCCCTTGAACGTTCGTCTTTCATTGACGACATTTTTTCCTGAGCTTCCTGAGGAGTTGCGGCAATGTATCCATCGTATAAGTCGACAGCAATAACATTTACATTCGGCAATTCGTTAGAAAGTTTCTCAGCTTCAAGTCTTATGTAGTCGTTAAGGCCCCACCATTCGTGAATTACAATTAGCCAGTTATTGCTCTTTGTCGAAGCAGGAATTTCAAAAGCCGTGGTTGTTTTGCCATCAGATGTTTTATAAGTCACCATCGAACCTTTTTCTGCTTTGTAATCAAATGGGATCGGAGCCTCATGTGATGAAGCGAAATTATCATTCGAAGCAAGCTGAGCAAATTGCTCCGTACTGCTTACAGAACAACAGGATTTATGTTGAGCGAATGACATGACAGGCAGCAAAAGCAATGCGAATAATATTTTTTTCATATTCGTAATTTTTAATTTTTATTAAACCGTGCATTTATTCTATTCTCTCCGTCAGTAATTTCAACGAAGTAAGTACCCGGAATCAGGTTCTCAACATTTATTTTCGTCTGATCAGATTTCACCTTTTCTGAATAAACATTTCTTCCTGTCAGATCATAGATTCTCAGTGTTCCGTTTAACGCAATATCCAATCCGTGAATGTTTATTTCCGAATGTGTCGGATTCGGGAACAATGAAATGGTATGCCCGTTAGAGACAAATTCCTTTATTCCGACCATGAATGCAAATACCGTATCAGTTGCAGCACAACCGGCACTGTCTGTTGCTTTGACGGAATAATCACCGTTCAGAATAGCAATCATGAAATAATTGGTGTCGTTTGGCAATGGGTTTCCATCGAGATACCATTCGTAAGTTAAAAAGCCCTGAGGCGCGAATAATGAATCACCATTCGTAGTAATTGTAACAGCAGGAGCTGGCAATACGGTTACTGAATTCTGAATGGTAATGGTATCACTGCCGGCATTGTTAATGGCAATCAGCGTCACAGGGTAATGCCCGGTGTCTGTATAGCAAACTTCAGGAAAGCCCATTGTGCTTGATGACGGTGTTCCGCCGGGGAATGACCATTCAAACGTTGATGCATCATATGACTGGTTAATAAAAGTGAAACAAGCGCCTTCGCAAAGTATCGGCTGTGAAGTTGTAAAGTTTGCGGTTGGTAATTGCGGAATCGCAGTTTCACACATTTTATAAATCCAGAAATCGTAAGTGCCTTTAGAATTCTCACTCTTATACGCGACGGAATCTCCATATGACCAGTTTGCAATGATGTAACAGCCGCCGGGTAATTCAAGAGTAAATGCATGTTCATCTTCACCGTCAACGAAAATGGTCTTGTCCCAGATTTTATTTCCGGCTGAGTCAAGTTTTACTACCCAGGTTTGTTCGTATCCGAAATTGTTTTCTGATTTATCTCCTCCGGCATTTGAATAAGACGCGCTTCCCCAAAGGAAACCTCCGTCTGTTGTCTGGTTGATGTAATCAAAGTCTGTTTCCACCCAAACACTTCCGAATCGTTTGTCCCACATTTTTTGTCCCAACGAATCTGTACGAATAATCCAGATGTCTCCTCTGTTTGTTGTCAGAGCAGTCGAAGTATCTCTTGTAGGCTCAGTAATATCTCCGTTGTTTTCAGACCAGATGTAGCCTCCGAGAATATAACCTCCATCTGAATTCTGACGAATATATCTGAACATGTCTTTATTCGTTCCGCCAAAGCGCTCATCCCATTGCTTCACACCATTCTGATCAACCTTTACGATCCAGTAATCCTGCAGTCCGCGAGCTGTATCTGTTACATCACCTGATACATTTGATTGCGAACGGCCCCCCAAAATAAATCCGCCGTCTGATGTATTCTGTAAAGAGAAAAGTTCATCGGTAAAATCACCGCCATATCTTTTGTCCCAAAGTTTATTTCCCGATTGATCGGTAACTACGATCCAGTAGTCTTCACTGCCGTATGAATCCTGTGATACATCGCCTGAGCTGTCGGACATACTGATTCCTCCTATAATATAACCCGCGTCAATCTGGTAAACGCAGGAAAGCTGGTCGAAATTGCTTCCGCCAAAACGCTTGTCCCATAATTTATTTCCCAGACTGTCTGTTTTCACAATCCAGTAATCCATGCTGCCGCGTGTCGGCTCGGTAATATCACCACTGCTGTCTGAAGTGGTAAATCCGCCAAGTATATAACCGCCATCTGTTGTTTGTGTGACCGTAAAAAGTTCTTCGTCAAGACTTCCGCCAAATCGCTTATCCCAAAGCTTATTTCCCAGTGAATCTGTTTTCAGAATCCACATGTCGAGTCCGCCTCTTGTAGGTTCACTTACATCGGCACCGGAATCGGATCGCGTAACTCCACCGAGAATGAATCCGCCGTCGGAAGTTTGCATGATAGATCTGGTTTTTTCAATGTCAGTTCCACCATAGGTGTGATCCCATTTTTTTTCGAAATAAGTCTGCCCATTCGCAGCTGAGCAGAGAGCTATTAAAGCAAGGCTGAGTAATTTTCGTATCATGACTTTTTCATTTGTTGCTAAGTTAGGGAAAAGTCTTGAGAAAAAGGGAGCGTAAATAAAACACTCCCTTTTTTCTCAAGACTCAAAACTATTTACTTAATTCTCCCGACTCAAAACCAACTTTTCATTCCTGAACACAAATTCATTCTTACCATTCAGATCAAGCAAAATATGATCGTCCTTATTCACCTTGCCGGCTAAAATTTGCTTAGATAGTTCGTTCAGCACTTTTTTCTGCATGACGCGTTTGAGCGGACGAGCGCCGAACTGCGGATCGAAACCGAGTTGTGAAAGCCAGTCAATGGCTTCTTCGGTGGCTTCGATTGTGATATCATTTTCAGCCAGCATTTTCTGAAGTGAAGCAAACTGTATCCGAACGATATCTTTTACTTCTTCGCGTGTCAGCGGCTGGAACATGATAACTTCGTCGATACGATTCAGGAATTCGGGACGAATGGTTTTCTTCAGCAAATCGTAAACTTTATTTTTTGTCGATGACAATATCTGATCACGATTTCCTTCATTCATGTTCTCGAAACTTTCCTGAATAATATTCGAGCCGATATTCGAAGTCATAATAATGATTGTATTCTTGAAACTTGCCGTACGGCCTTTATTGTCGGTAAGTCTGCCGTCATCTAAAACCTGGAGCAGAATGTTAAATACATCGGGATGCGCTTTTTCAATTTCATCCAGCAGCACAACAGAGTAGGGGCGGCGTCGCACCGATTCAGTCAGCTGACCGCCTTCTTCATAACCCACATATCCCGGAGGAGCACCGATCAAACGCGAAACGGTATGTCGTTCCTGGTATTCACTCATATCTATTCGCGTCATCGCGTTTTCGTCGTTGAATAAAAATTCGGCCAGCGCTTTTGCCAGTTCTGTTTTACCGACTCCCGTTGTTCCGAGGAAGATAAACGAACCGATTGGTTTCTTTTTGTCCTGGAGTCCGGCCCTGCTTCGACGCACTGCATCGCTCAATGCCGCAATCGCTTCTTCCTGTCCGATCACCCGCTTATGCAATTCATCTTCGAGGTGAAGAAGCTTTTCACGTTCACTCTGCAACATTCGTTTCACCGGAATTCCGGTCCAGCGCGAAACAACTTCAGCAATATCTTCCGAATCCACTTCTTCTTTGATGAGTGCTTTGTCGCCCTGCATTTCGGCCAATTGTTTTTCGAGCGAATGAAGTTTTTCTTCCGACTCACGGACTCTTCCGTAGCGTATTTCGGCAACGCGGCCATAATCGCCGCTGCGTTCGGCCTGTTCGGCTTCAAGTTTTAGCGATTCAATTTTTTCCTTCGTAGACTGAATGCCCTGTACAACCTGCTTCTCCGATTCCCATCTGGCTTTGATCTGGTTGCTTTCGTCCTGTAAATTTGCAATCTCTTCTGACAGCTCTTTTACTTTTCGCTCGTCCTTTTCACGTTTTATCGCCTCACGTTCGATCTCCAGTTGCATGATTCGACGGTTTAATTCGTCGAGCTCTTCAGGCACCGAATCTATTTCGAGACGAAGCTTTGACGCCGCCTCATCAACGAGGTCAATGGCTTTATCGGGCAGGAACCTGTCGCTGATGTATCGTTCGCTCAATTCAACCGCGGCAATGATTGCCTCGTCTTTGATTCGAACTTTATGATGCGTCTCG
Organism: uncultured Flavobacteriales bacterium; assembly: GCA_964486655.1. Lineage (GTDB taxonomy): Bacteria > Bacteroidota > Bacteroidia > AKYH767-A > 2013-40CM-41-45 > JADKIH01. The sequence continues at coordinate 10,467 of CAZAON010000104.1, read as the reverse complement.
TATTTTTCTTTTAGTCCGCGCAGTATAGAAACAGCATCTTCAGTGGAAGGCTCTTCAACCAATACTTTCTGGAATCGTCTTTCCAGCGCCTTATCTTTTTCTATGTACTTCTGGTATTCGCCAAGAGTTGTTGCACCGATAGCGCGCAACTCTCCGCGTGCTAATGCAGGCTTAAGAATGTTTGCCGCATCCATGGCCCCTTCGCCGCCTCCGGCGCCAACAAGGGTATGTATTTCATCAATAAAAAGTACGATATCACCTTCAGCGCTGATGACTTCTTTAACGACTGACTTTAGACGTTCTTCAAATTCTCCTTTATATTTCGCACCGGCAATGAGCGCCCCCATATCGAGAGAAAATACTTGTTTCGATTTCAGATTTTCGGGTACATCTCCGTCAATGATTCTGTGAGCAAGACCTTCGGCGATTGCTGTTTTACCGACTCCGGGTTCACCGATGAGAATGGGATTGTTTTTTGTGCGGCGGGATAATATCTGAAGCACTCTTCGTATTTCATCATCTCGTCCGATAACCGGATCCAGTTTTCCCTGCCTGGCCAGTTCATTCAGGTTGCGGGCGTATTTGTTCAGAGAATTGTAATTCTCTTCGGCACTGGCACTCGTTACTTTCGAACCTTTTCTTAATTCGTTGATTGCCGATTTTACATCCTTCTCATTCAATCCTTCCGATCTCAGGAAATTTCCTGTTTTATCTTTTGAAGCAATCAATGCCATAAATAAGTGTTCAAGCGATACAAATTCATCGCCGAGAGTTTTGGCCCCGGCAACCGCTTTTTGAATAAGCTTATTCGCGTCGTCTGATAGATATATTTTTCCGCCTTCAATTCGCGGAAGAGTATCCAGAATGGAATTGAGACCGGTGTTGATTTTATCCGGATTAACATTGCTCTTCTTAAGAATGAAGGGTATTACATTGTCATCTGCTTCCAGCATTCCTTTTAGAATGTGAGCGGGTTCCAATGACTGATTGCCTCTTGATTCGGCAATTTGCTGCGCAAGCTGAATTGACTCCTGCGACTTTATAGTGAAATTATTTAAGTTCATATGTTTCGGTTTTGCTATTGGGCGGAGTCAAAAAAGTTGCCATTAGGGGAGATTCGGCATATTGTCACAAAAGTCCGGTTCGGGCCGTCAAATTGTCAAAAAAAAAGGCTGCTCCAAATCGGAACAGCCTTTTCTTCAAATGAACCTTTACATTTATTCAATGACGATCCTGCGTGTGAAACGCTGATTGTCAGCTAATAACTGAACAATGTAAATACCACTTTTTAAATCACTGAGGTTAAAGTATTCTGAGAAGTTACCACCGTTTTTCACTTCAGACACAAGTGTTTTTGCAAGTTTTCCTGTAACATCAATTACAGAAATATTAACATTTGTACTCTTGCCAAGATTGTAAGAGAAATTGAAGTTGTCTCCTGATTTTGAAACGACGAAATTCAAATCAGTAGCCGGCTTGGCGATACCTGTATTAGGAGAAGCGACTAACTGTCCACTCATGTTTCCATGAAATGAACAAACATATACATACTGACCATCAACAGTTACAACATATTCAAATAATGGATTACCTGAACTCAGGGTAAAATCCCATGACATAGCTCCAACAGGAACTGAAACTGAAGTTGTCGTGTGATTACCGGCGAGTAGATGCCATCTGATTGTATCACCCACGAAAACATTTTGCAATGCCGGAGTAAATATATTGTTGCTAACGTTGATGTCCCAAACTGTTGCTGAAGCATTCAGCCCGGTTAGGACAAGCATGAATGATAATAATTTAGAGTAGATTTTTTTCATATTGGTTTGTTTTAATTTATAGTCAAATGTATATATAAAAATCAAATCAGATTTCTAATTTCTTCCGAATAGGGATAAAAATGGATTGAACAGGCTCTAAAAATGCTCTGAATAGAAAAAATTAAGCGATTCTCTTAATTATCCTTAGTTTATGGGAATATGAATTTGTTTCATTGTTAAAAATGCCTTGGTGATCAATTTTATCGATCCGAACTTTTCCGGAGGCATGAATGATCTGATTGCCCGGTAGAATTATACCGACATGAACTATCTTTCCCTCTGCATTATTAAAAAAAGCAAGGTCTCCCGGTCTGGCTTCTTCCATAAAATTTATGGCTTCTCCCTGCTCTGCCTGTTGATTTGCGTCACGTCTCAGCTTAATGCCACAAAGCTTGAAAACATTTTGAGTAAAACCTGAGCAGTCAATGCCGAAAGGTGAACGGCCACCCCATTGGTAGGGCGAATTGAGATACATATAAGCCAGTTCCTGTAATCGCCCGGGTTGTGGAGTGGAAGCGTCGATCACATTGCCTTCAAATGTATATTCAGTGCCGGAGATATTAAATTTTTGATTTTGAAATCCGGGTAAAGAACTGGCAATAACCAGCGGACAAATATGTGTTTTGTTCCATATCGTTAGCTGAAGCAAATCACTGCTTACAAATGGAGTTGAAGCTTGAAGTCGATTCCATTCCTCATCAGTTAAACTTAATAATTGCTTGGAATCGACCCAGCCCGGATAATCATCATAACTGGTAACGATCTTTACCCAGTTGCCCTGTTTTCCCGTAATTTCTGCAGTTTCTCCGAATAAAAGTTGAGTAACCTGTTCGCTGCGATCAGATGGTTCGCGTCTGACGGGAATGACACTCAGATTACAGACTGCATGCATATTCTAATTCTTAAAGTAACTCGACAACCATTGCGCTTGCACCGCCGCCGCCATTGCAAATTCCAGCAGCACCGAATTTTCCATTCTTTTGCTTAAGGACGTTCAACAAAGTGACAATGATTCTGGCGCCGGAAGCTCCGAGCGGATGGCCAAGTGAAACGGCACCACCGTTTACATTTACTTTCGCGGGATCGAGTTTCATTTCCCTGTTGTTTGCAATCGCTACTACGGAAAATGCTTCATTAAGTTCGAAGTAATCGATCTGGTCAAGTTTCATTCCGACCTTTTCCAATGCGCGTGGAATGGCTTTGGATGGAGTAGTCGTGAACCACTCAGGTGCCTGTTGTGCATCGGCGAAGCTTACGATTCTTGCAATTGGTTTAATGCCGAGTTTATCAGCTTTCTCACGACTCATTAATACAACTGCAGCAGCGCCATCATTCAGTTTTGAAGCGTTTGCAGCGGTAACTGTTCCGTCTTTCTGAAATGCGGGTTTAAGTGTTGCCACTTTATCGGCACGCAGATTTTTATATTCTTCGTCTTCGCTGACAACCATCGGGTCTTTTCCTCTTACAGGAATACTAACCGGAGAAATTTCATCTTTAAATCGTCCGGCTGAATAGGCCTCATTCGATCTTCTGTATGATTCAATAGCATACGCATCCTGGTCTTCACGGCTGATATGTTTTTCAGATGCGCAAAGTTCAGCAGCGCTTCCCATATGATAATCTTTATAAACGTCCCACAGTCCATCCTTTACCAATCCGTCTGTAACCGTAGCATTTCCCAGTTTATAACCTGTACGTGCCTTGTCCAGATAATACGGAACATTACTCATGCTTTCCATTCCGCCGGCTACAACGCAATCATTATCACCTAACATGATAGACTCAGCTGCAAGCATAATGGCTTTCATTCCTGAAGCGCATACTTTATTGATGGTCGTACCCGGAATGTTATTTGGAAGTCCGGCAAAAATAGTAGCCTGGGTTACAGGTGCCTGTCCGACACCGGCCGACAGGACATTTCCCATATATACTTCCTGAATTTCCTTCGGATCAAGTTTGATTTTTTCAAGCGCGGATTTTATGGCATGTGCACCTAACTGCGTGGCAGTCATTGACGATAAAACACCTCCAAAACTACCTATCGGAGTTCGTGTGGCTGATACTATTACTACTTCTTTCATAATGGATTTTAATGAGGCGCAAAGATAGTGGATTAAGGACAAAGGACAAAGGATTAAGGACAAAGGCTACGTTCATAAATATGTTTGCTTCCTTTGTCCCTTGTCCTTAATACTTAATCCTATTTCCCTACTTTCGCCGCTATGAAGACCTACTTCATCCGCCTCTCAAATCAGCATGAAAATATCTGGAAGTTCATTCTGATTTTTCTTACGATTCAGCTTATTGTAATAGCTCTTCCAAAGGAAACTCAGTTCAATTATGCATTCCAGAAAGGGAAGCCCTGGGCTTATGATAATTTACTTGCTCCTTTCGATTATGCCATCAATAAAACCGAAACAGAAATGAATGAAGAGAAGGCTGCGGTTATGAAAAATTCGCATCCTTTTTATCGATTTGATGACCGTCTGGCCGAACAAAAGCAGGTTTCATTTAAGAAAGAGCTTGAACAGGTGTGGAATGGCAAGCTTAAAACCGCCGATATTACCAAAGCTCAGGCCGAAAAGCATTTTGCATTACAGCTGTCAATCGGAAATGAGATTTTAAAGATGGTTTATGAACGGGGTATTATCCTCGTTAACGATGAATCGATCGGAAGCAATCCGGATGGAATCATAACCGTCGTTCGGAATAATGTGGCCGAAGAGAGAAGCATGAAGGATTACTTCTCGATTCAGTCGGCGTTTCAATTTATTACCGAACAGTTGAACAACATGTCTGCTGCCGATAAACCATTGATTTCACCTTTACTCGAAAATGCTCTTGCCCATAATGTTATTTACGATGATGCCGCGACTAAACAATGGGCCAAGCAGCTGCTGGATAAAATTTCTCTTTCGCGCGGACTTGTTCAAAAAGATGAAGTTGTCATTCTCAAAGGAGAGGTAGTGGATGAGTCGAAGTTCCAAAAACTTGAATCGCTGAAGAATGAAATGAAGCATCAGGAATTCAGCGGCACTGCAAGATGGATGATGTATCTGGGACATTTAATCCTTGTTTCACTGGCCCTTAGCATGCTGATACTTTTTCTTTATCAATTCCGAAAAGAAATTTATCATGACAACTCACGTATGCTGTTGCTGATGATTCTCATTCTCATGAACATTTACCTGTTTTTATGGGCGAGAAAAATCAACCTGTTTGATATGTACCTGGTTCCTGTCTGTATTTTACCAATTATTGTAAGAGCTTTTTATGATACACGAACCGCCTTATTCACTCACATCATCACATTGCTTATTATTGGTTTCGAAGCGCCAAGCGGATTTGAATTCACTTTTATTCAGACAATTGCCGGAATGGTTGCCATATTCAGCATAGTAAACATGAGTCGCCGCTCTCAGTTTTTCATCTCGGTGCTGATGATATTCATGACGTATACCGTTTGCTTTATCGGAGTTACCATATTGCATGAGGCGAATTTCCGTGCTATCGACTGGATGAATCTGAAATGGTTTCTCGGAAATTCTATTATTACACTGTTTGCCTTTCCGCTCATTTTTATTTTCGAAAAGGCGTTTGGTTTCCTTTCTGATGTTTCACTAATGGAGATCGCCGATTCAAATTCACCATTACTGCGTGAGTTATCCATGAAAGCCCCGGGTACATTTCAACACAGTCTGCAGGTCGCCAATCTTGCCGAAGCCGCAATTTATCACATCGGTGGAAATCCGCTTCTCGTCAGAGCCGGAGCCATGTATCATGACATCGGAAAAATAGATATGCCGATGTATTTCATCGAGAATCAGAATACGCTTAACAATCCTCACGATGACCTTTCGTTTGAGGAAAGCGCGCGAATTATCAAGAGCCATGTTATACGCGGCGTGGAAAAAGCAAGAAAGCACGGAATTCCCGAACAGATAATAGACTTCATTCGCACACATCATGGTACGGTCAGACTACAATATTTCTATCAGTCATTCCTGAAGAACTATCCTGAAAAAGTACCTGATGAAGAATTGTTCAGATACCAGGGTCCGTTGCCATTCTCCCGCGAATCTGCCGTATTAATGATGGCCGATTCTGTCGAAGCCGCCTCCCGCAGTCTGAAAAGTGCCGATGCAGCCTCTATCAGCGAATTGGTAGACCTTATCATCGACGTACAGTTAAATCAAAAACAATTCGATAATTCACCAATCACAGTTAAAGACATCAGCGAGATTAGAAAATTATTTAAGCGGATGTTGATGAGTATTTATCATGTGAGGGTTGAATACCCAAGGTGAAAAATTACGAATTAAAAATTACGAATTACGAATTGAAGTTCTTCTTCGACCGTAATTCGTCATTCATTAATTAAGTAGTTATATTTCTATTTCGTAATTTATTTCATGCGTTACTTCATTCGACTAAGTTTCAACGGTAAAAACTACCACGGCTGGCAGGTTCAGCAAAATGCACATACCGTGCAGGCTGAGCTGAATAGCGCCTTGTCAACGGTTCTTGGTGCGAAGGAAATTGAAACGATCGGATGCGGACGAACGGATACGGGAGTGCATGCGACGAAGTTTTTCGTTCACTTTGATCATTCGACAATTGATAATACCGACAAGCTGATTTTTAAACTGAATTCTGTTCTTCCCGCAGATATTGCTATTCAATCCATTTTTTCCGTTCAGGATGACGCTCATGCGAGGTTCAGCGCCACGGCACGAACCTATATTTACAGATTATACGAAAAGAAAGATCCCTTCCTGACAGACAGGGCCTATTACTTTCCGCATAAACCGGATCAGGTCAGGATGAATGAGCTTGCTAATCTTCTTCTTTCACACAGGGATTTTTCCTGCTTTTCAAAATCACATACACAGACCGCTACTAACAATTGTGTTATTACCTTTGCACAATGGATGCGAGTTGGTAATGAGTTGATATTTACAATCAAGGCGGATCGCTTTTTACGAAACATGGTCAGAGCAATAGTTGGAACTCTTCTTCAGGGCGGACTAAACAAACTTGATGAAAAGGGTTTGAATGATATTCTGGAGAGCAAAGACAGAAGTGAAGCAGGTACGTCTGTGCCGGCTCACGGATTATATTTATCGGATGTTGAATATCCTTTTCAGTTAATGTAATGGCGAAAAAGACAGTTAGCGGAAAGGCATTCGATGTTGGTATCCTGAAGAGGATCTATTCTTTTATTCTCCCTTATAAAAAGCAGCTTAGAATTGGAGTCGGCTTAACACTCCTTCTTGCGTTCATTGCTCCCTTGCGTCCATACCTCGTTCAGCAGACAATCGATCATTATGTCATGAGCTTCGATTCTGAAGGACTGTTACGGATGACGCTCATAATGATCGGACTGCTTTTTTTGCAAACGCTTATCCAGTATTATCACACATATCTTTTTAACTGGATGGGTCAGGTAGTAATCAAGGACCTTCGTGTAAAATTGTTCAGACACATTTCGAGACTGAGACTCAAATATTTTGATCACACTCCGATCGGAACACTGATTACACGAACGATAAGCGATCTGGAAACCATAGCCGATATTTTCAGCGAAGGACTCATTGTAATGATCGGTGATCTGTTGCAATTATTCGTCATTATTGTCGTAATGTTTGTGATTGACTGGAGGCTCGCATTGATCAGTCTTTCAACTATTCCGCTGCTGCTGGTCGCAACAAGAATATTTCAGCATGGGATAAACAAAACATTCAGGGAGGTCAGAACGCAGGTGGCCATGTTAAATACATTTGTTCAGGAACATATTACCGGAATGAACATAGTTCAGGCCTTTAACCGTGAGGACGAAGAAATGCGTCGCTTTAAGGAGATCAACAAGGCTCATATGAAAGCGCATATTCGTTCTGTCTGGTATTACTCGATCTTTTTTCCGGTCGTTGAATTGCTTTCGGCCGCATCACTCGGACTCCTTGTCTGGTGGGGGAGTCGCGGTGTAATTTTAGAGGATGTCTCGCTGGGAAATGTTGTCGGATTCATCATGTACATAACTATGCTTTTCCGTCCGATACGTGAACTCGCGGACAAGTTCAATGTGTTACAAATGGGCATGGTAAGCAGTGAACGTGTGTTTAAGGTCCTGGATACACAGGAGTTTATTCCTAACGAAGGAAAAATTGTAAAGCAACTGCAGGGGAAAATTGAATTCAGAAATGTCTGGTTCGCCTATAATGAAAATCCCGTAACAGAAAAAGCGGAACCGGAATGGATACTGAAGGACTTAAGTTTCAAAGTTAATCCGGGCGAAATGCTCGCACTTATTGGTGCTACGGGAGCCGGAAAATCATCTATCATAAACCTGGTTGGACGGTTGTACGAATTTCAGAAAGGATCTATTATTCTGGATGATACAGATATTCGACAGTTCGAATTATATCAGTTACGAAGACAAATTGCTGTTGTACTGCAGGACGTATTTCTCTTTTCTGATACGATATTTAATAACATTACTCTGAATGATCCGACCGTAACCATGGAGCAGGTAAAAGAAGCGGCCATGGCCGTAGGTGCGGACGAATTTATTATGAAACTGCCAGGCGGATATCAATTCAACGTGATGGAGCGTGGAGCCATGCTTTCTGTCGGTCAGCGCCAGCTTATCTCATTCATACGTGCATATGTTTTTAATCCGAAAATTTTAATTCTGGATGAAGCCACTTCTTCAATCGATAGTGAGTCGGAAGAACTCATTCAGAAAGCAACGGCGAAGCTTACTTCCAACCGGACTTCAATCGTAATCGCTCACCGGCTTGCAACGATTCAGAATGCCGATAAGATTATCGTACTTGACCATGGAAAGAAAATGGAAGAAGGTTCACACCAGGAATTGCTCAGACAAAATGGTTTGTACAGGCAGTTGTATGAAATTCAATTTGTGAATAACTGATTAAATGGTTTAAAACTATTCAATCAAAGTTAGCATAATAATGACATGAGCCAAATGGAAAAATTATCTTTGTCACAAACTGAAATAGTATGCGAAAGAAGATAGTGGCAGGTAACTGGAAAATGAACCTGGCATTTGCCGAAGCCATGTCATTGGCAGGTGAACTAGCAGATCTTACCGATGAATATGGAAACTGCAGTATCATTCTCGCCCCGCCATTTGTTTACCTGCATGATCTGGTTGGAAGAATTCAAAGTCAACCCGACTTTTCAGTTGCCTCACAGAATTGTTCGTCGGAAGAAAAGGGAGCCTTTACCGGTGAAGTTTCCGCTTCCATGCTTGCTTCGATTGGTGTAGAGTATGCCATTATCGGTCACTCAGAGAGACGGCATATTTTTAATGAAAAGGATAACGTTCTTGCCGCGAAAGTTTCTCAGGCATTGATACATGGTGTTAGTCCCATTTTTTGCTGCGGAGAAGAACTGAGTTCAAGGGAAGCCGGAAAACATTTCGATATTGTTAAAGTGCAGTTGGAAAACGGACTCTTCCACGTTGATAAATCATTGATCACCGAATGTGTCATTGCCTATGAACCTGTATGGGCCATTGGTACCGGTAAGACAGCGACAGCGGATCAGGCTCAGGAAATGCATGCATTCATTCGCTCACAATTAGCTCTAAAGTATGGTAAGGAAACCGCAGAGGAGATATCGATCCTCTATGGAGGAAGCGTGACCTCTAAAAATTCTACTGAACTTTTTAGTTGTCCCGATGTTGATGGCGGATTAGTCGGCGGAGCATCTTTAAAGGCAGTTGAGTTTTTATCAATCATTCGTTCCATGAATAATTTATCAACCCGATAAACAGATGGATTATACCCGTGTTACATTTACTAACGATCCATCCTTAAATGAAATATTGATTGCCTGGCTGGGAGATACCGGCTTTACCATGTTCGAAGAAACTCCCGAAGGAATTGAGGCCTACATTCCGGTTAATGAATTTGATGAAACCAGGTTGCGATTAGCCCTTTCAGCTGTCTCGTCATTGGAGAATATCCCGTTCCGGATTTCGTTAATCAAGGACCGGAACTGGAATAAGGAATGGGAAAGTAACTTCGATCCGGTTGTGGTAAAAGATCAGGTATTAATAAGTGCACCCTTTCATGAGGCTGGTGATAAGTACCCATATACAATTAACATTGAACCCAAAATGTCTTTCGGGACAGGTCATCATGCTACAACAGCACTCATGATTGAGTTGATGCTGCAAAATGATTTTAAAGATAAAGTTGTACTGGATATGGGTTGCGGTACAGCGGTGCTGGGAATATTGGCGGAAATGTCAGGCGCGAAAAAAATACTCGCCATTGACATTGATGAATGGGCATACGAAAACAGCAAGGAAAATTCGGAAAGAAACAATTGCAAAAATATCGAAGTGAAGCATGGTGACGCAAGTCTGATTGGTCATCAGAAGTTTGATATTATTCTGGCGAACATCAACAGGAATGTTTTGCTGAGTGATATTCCACTATATAAAAATGCTTTGAACATGGGCGGACTGTTATTCTTAAGCGGGATTCTGGTTTCCGACAGGGAAATTATTACTTCCACCGCAAGTTCGTCGGGATTAATAAATATATCAGGAGTTAGCAATGATAACTGGCTCGCATTACTCTTCAAATTAAACTAAATGCAAAGATTCATTTTA
>CAZAON010000103.1:0-13615 GCA_964486655.1 uncultured Flavobacteriales bacterium | reverse complement strand
CCTTCATTCCTTCCGATTGCAGTAACTTCCACGTACGCAATTCAGCATCCTTAATAAAATCAGGTTCGGTATCCGATTCTACTTTTTTAATTATTCTTCCGATAGAGTCGTTCTCCAGATCGACCAGATCATCCATCAGTCTCTGACTTTCGTAAACAACTTGGTAAAATTTCCGGAAATCAAAAGATGCTTCTTTTGTAAACGGATTATTCACAAAGCTGAATAAATTTACCGCTATGAGTCTGCAACTGTCTCCTCCCTGCATGGCAATTTCAGAGCATGGATTTGTAGAAATATTCCTGAAACCGGGATAGACAGACGAAGTTGAATATGAATGTTGCCTGTCCCAGAAAATTATTCCGGGCTCAGCTGAATGATGAGCACAAGTGATAATCAGATCCCAGAGTTTTTTCGCGTTTATTGATTTTTTTATCAATGGCTCAACTGCATCGACCGGATAACGAAGAGTAAACTCTTTTCCATTTTCGACTGCATGCATAAACTCGTCAGTAATGCGAATGGAAATATTCGCGCCGGTCACTTTGGATAAATCCTGTTTGATTTTTATAAACTGTTCAATATCCGGATGCGCAATGTCCATCGTAATCATAAGCGCACCACGACGTCCGTTCTGTGAAACTTCTCTTGTAGTATTTGAAAATCTTTCCATAAACGATACAGCCCCTGTCGTAGTACCCGCTGCATTTGAAACATGCATACCCGCCGGCCTTAGAGAAGAAATATCTATTCCTACTCCGCACCTTCGTTTGAAAAGCTGTGCAAGTTGCTGATCTGTGAAAAAGATTCCGCCATATGAATCATAAATGGCGGGAAGAACAACACAATTCGATAACGATGAGAAAACTCCCGCATTTCCAAGTGCAGCCATCACACTTCCTTGCGGAATCACATATTTGAACTGATCAAATAATGCGAAAATATCATCCTCGGTTAATTGCTTTCTTGATTGTCCATAGGACGATAAACCGGATATCGGGCTTAGGGCATTTTGAAATTTACTCTCTTTAGCTGCGAATTCCCTTGCCATCCTCCTATGCATATCGGCCGGAGTGAGTTCCAAAAAGTTACCCTCCACATCCTTCATTGCATACTTATTCATCCAGGTCGTAGCGGCTAATTCGTCCCCGTCAAAATATTCCAGAGTTGCACGTAAAACATGCTGTTTGTCGAATCTGATCAATTATTTCGTTTATACTATTTTTTAATAAATTTAGCGAGGATTCCTGAAGGACGAAAATCGCCATTCAGGGTTTTTTAACCCCTCTGTAGCTGCATGATTAGATTTTTACTCTTGTTCGGACTTTTATGTGTCTTTCGGTCTGCATCCGGACAGGATATTATCGTTCGTACCAATAACGATACTATAAAAGCAAAGATCATTGAAATTACCGTTGATAAGATTAAGTTTCAATATACAAGTATGCAAAATGGCCCCGTACTTGAAATTGGAAAAAATCTGGTTAAAGAAATTATCTATGCGAACGGCAGCCGGCTTACCATTGTTTTTAATCCCTATGAAGTTGATAAGGACCTCTTTATACAGGAAAGGGCACATGCATTCAAATTTGATATAGTAGCCCCGTTTCTGAATCATTTTACGTTGGGCTATGAGATGAAGATGAAAACGGGAAAAAATCTCGAATTCAAAATCGGTATTATTAAGCCCTATGTCTGGGAAGACCTTGGATACGCTGAAGGGTTTTTCTTCAGGGGCGGAATGAAATTTATAAAGCTTACCGACAGCTACCTAAAAGGATTAAAATATGTTCACCCGTTGAAAGGATCATATTTTAAGCCGGAAATAATTTTTGGCAGCTACTGGCGGATAGAAGATGATACCAAAATCTATTATACCAATTACGGACTAAATGTATCGTTCGGCAAACAAACCATTTTATGGAATTTTATGACTTTTGACTTCAGTGGCGGATTGGGTTTCGGGTTCCAGCAATACAGGTATGATGAGGATTCTCTGTTAGATCATAAGGATGTAGACTTCAATTATGCCTATTCTCATTTATTCCTGGGTAAAAAAATACCTATCATAATTACGGGTGCCATGACGATAGGGGTGGTCTATTGATTATCAGGTTCCTGACTTTTCATGTCTTTTGACTATATAAACGGTTTTTTGATTAAAATAAACTATCAATTATCCTTTAAAAACAATAAATTTGCGCCGGAGAACATAGGTTAATTATTTTTGCAACCTGAGTTTATTTCTCAATTTTCTGTGTGATAGACTCAAAAAATATTGGTTGTCTTAAAATTAAAGAATCACTATTTCGTCTACTTTCAAACTAGCACATTTTCGAACACTAAACAATAAACTATATGAGTACATCAATTCGACCTGCAAAGGGGAAACTTGGCGTTTTAACAGTTGGAATGGGAGCTGTTTCTACAACATTAATTGCAGGAGTAATTGCGATAAGGAAAGGACTTGAAAAACCTATCGGATCACTTACACAATTAGGAACAATCCGCCTCGGCAAACGCACCGAAAGACGTAATCCGCTTGTAAAAGAATTTGTTGATCTGGCCAAACTTGATGACATCGTTTTCGGCGGATGGGATATTTTTCCGGACAATGCTTTAGAAGCCGCAATCAGCGCAGGAGTACTCGACAAACATCGTCATCTTAATCCGCTTAGTGATGAATTAAGCAGAATCAAACCGATGAAAGCTGTTTTCAATCCCGACTATGTAAAACGTCTGCATGGTACATATATAAAGGACATTCAGTCTAAAAGAAAGCAGGCTGAAGCTTTGATGGAAGACATCAAAAATTTTAAGGCAGAAAATAATTGCGAAAGACTTGTTATGATCTGGTGTGCTTCTACCGAAGTTTATATTGAGCAGGGAGATGTACACAGTTCACTTGAAAAATTTGAACGCGGACTTGATGCCAATGATCCTGCGATATCGCCGTCAATGATTTATGCTTACGCTTCATTACGTTCCGGCGTTCCTTTTGCAAACGGAGCACCAAATTTAACAGTTGACATTCCGGCCCTGGAAGAACTTGCGACATTAATGGGAGTGCCAATTGCAGGAAAAGATTTCAAGACCGGTCAGACATTAATGAAAACGATTATTGCTCCCGGATTAAAAGCAAGATCTTTGGGAATCCGCGGATGGTTTTCTACAAACATTTTAGGTAACCGGGATGGCGAAGTATTGGATGATCCGGATAGCTTTAAAACAAAAGAGGTATCGAAGTTAAGTGTTTTAGAAAACATTCTTGAACCGGAGAAACACCCTGATTTATACAGTGACTTATATCACAAAGTTCGTATCAATTACTACCCGCCACATGGAGATAACAAAGAAAGCTGGGACAACATTGATATTACCGGATGGATGGGATATAACATGCAGATAAAAGTAAATTTCCTTTGCCGCGATTCTATTCTGGCAGCGCCTATCGTGCTTGATCTAGCATTATTTCTGGATCTGGCTCACAGGGCAGAAATGTCGGGCATACAGGAATGGCTTTCATTCTACTTTAAATCACCTCAGACATCACCGGGATTACCGCCTCAACATGATATATTCAAGCAATTAATGAAATTGGAAAACACGTTGAGACATTTACAGGGAGAAGATTTGATCACACACCTTGGACTCGACTATTACCAGGAGTTCATTGAGGCCTGATGCATAGAATAAACAGGTTTGTATCTACAGTTGGCGGAATAGGTTATCTTCCGCTTGCACCCGGTACTTTTGCAGCTGCTCTTGCGGTTGGAATCTGGTATTTATTGACCCTTAACGGGCCAATGGAGTTTACTCTTCAAATTCTGTTCGTTCTAATTTCAATGATTGCCGGAATTTATACTTCCGGAAAAGTTAGTGCCGAATCAGGCAAAGACCCTTCATTCGTGGTTATTGATGAATTGGCAGGAATGTGGATCACATTATTGCTGATCCCTCCATCAATTCCAAACTATATTATCGCTTTCGTATTGTTCAGATTTTTTGACATTTCGAAGCCTCTGGGCATCAGAAAAATGGAAAAGTTCAAAAATGGCTGGGGAATAATGTCAGATGATATACTTGCGGGCATTTACAGTAATATTGTACTCCGATTTCTATTAGTGTTAAAATTATGGTAAGCGAAAGTTTTTCCGGCGACAGAAGTTCAAATAACCGAAGAAGGTTTATTCGGTTTCAACTTACCGCGCTTCTCGCGACTTCGGTTGATTTTTCAATTACCATCGTTTTTAAAGAATTACTGGATTTGCACTATTCTCTGGCGGTTGCTCTGGGAGCGACTTCCGGCGCGATAACCGCCTTTCTTATAAACAGGTACTGGGTTTTCAAGTCACTGGAAAATCATCCTTTCGAGCAGGCCATCAGGTATATTCTCGTGGCGGGCGGAAGCGTTGTCCTGAATACAGCAGGAACATTTTTGTTTACAGAAGTGTTTACATTTCCCTACCTAATTTCAAAAGCAGTCGTATCCATCATCATAGGATTTACGTATTCATATTACTTCTCCAAGCGTTTTGTTTTCTATGCCTGATAAAATATTAATTAGACTAAGAATCACTCTGCTTTCAGGATTGGTTTTATTTTGTATGCATGCTTCGGCCCAGACTACTACGGTTCGGGGAGCGGTTACAGATGCCAAAAGCGGCGACCCTATTCCATTCGTAAATGTGTTTTTCGAAGGAACAAACGAAGGGAAAACAACAGACTTTAACGGCCAGTATTTTATTGAAACAACTCAAAGTGTTACAAGGATGAGATTCTCCATCCTTGGTTACCAGACAGAATTTCGTGATATTAAACCTGGCGAATCACAAATTCTGAGTGTAAAAATGAAGCCACAGGCCAAGGAGCTCAAGGCTGTAGAGGTAAAAGCTGAGAAGAAAAAATATAAGAATAAAAACAACCCCGCCGTCGAACTTATTCAACGCGTTATTGATAAGAAAAAAGACAACAGAAAAGATCAGTTGAACGCGTATCAATACGAGAAATATGAAAAAGTTCAATACGCTTTCAGTAACATCACCGAAAAATTCAAGAATAAAAAATATCTGAAAAAATTTCAATTTGTTTTTGACAATCTCGACTCAAATCAAATGCCGGGTAAAGTCATTTTACCTATTTACATAAAAGAAATTTTATCTGATGTTTATTTCAGAAAAGACCCGAAAGACAAAAAGGAAATTGTAAAAGCCGAGCGTGCAGTTGACTTTGAAAATTTCATTAACAACGACGGACTCGGTACTTTTTCCGAATACCTGTATCAGGATGTGGATATTTACAACAACTCCGTTCTCATCCTCACAAATTATTTTATCAGTCCGATCGCCGACAACGGCCCGCTTTTCTACAAATACTACATCAAGGATACAATAATGGTAGATGACCAAAAATGTTATCATATGGTTTTCTATCCAAGAAATAAATCGGACTTCGTATTCCAGGGAGAACTTTTTATAACGTACGACACGAATTATGCTGTCAGAAAAAGTGAACTTACTGTAAGTCCTGAAATCAACCTCAACTTCGTAAAAGAATTAACGGTCACACAGGAATATGCAACACCCCGTCCCGGTGAATGGATTTTAAGTTCTGATAATATTTCAATTGATTTCGGACTCGGAAAAAACGGACTCGGAATGTATGGTCAGCGCTACGTTTCATACAAAGACTTTGTAATCGATCAGCCGAAACCGGATAGTTTTTATAAAGGAGAGACCAGAGTATTCCCCGACAGCGTAGAAAATTTTGACGAAGATTACTGGTCAAAGAACCGGCATACCACACTTACTAATTCTGAAAAAGGTGTATACCAGGTAATGGACAGCATTCAAAAAATTCCGGCATTCAAGAGGGCTTTGAATATTCTGACTCTTGTATTTGCGGGATATGAAGATCTCGGACTTTTCGAACTTGGTCCGGTAAGTACTTTTTACAGCTACAATCCGGTTGAAGGATCGAGAATTCGATTCGGCGGCAGGACAACAGAAAAATTTAATCCTAAACTTCAGTTCGAAGGATATGCCTGCTATGGCTTTGGAGATGAGCAATGGAAATATTATACGGGAATACGGATTGCAACCGGCGCAAAAAAAGTCAACGAGTTCCCGATGAAGAACATCAAATTGTTTTATCAGTACGAAACGAAAATTCCCGGACAGGAATTGCAATTTGTGCAGGAGGACAATGCCTTGCTTTCATTCAAGAGAGGTACGAATGATAAATTACTTTATAATACAACATATAATGTTTCATACCTGAGCGAATTCCCAAGTCACTTTTCATTTGATGTAGGATTTCAGTATCTGCAACAGTCACCCGCAGGTTCTCTTTATTTCAACACAATAGATTATAATGATTCTTCATATAACCTCGGTGGAATTACAACAACGCCGTTGAATCTGACTTTACGTTATGCGCCAAACGAACAATTCTATCAGGGTAAATCATACAGGCGGCCGATGCCGAATAAGTATCCGATCATGGAATTGCGTTTAAGCGCGGCAAAAGAAGGTGTGCTAAAAAGCGATTACACTTATCAGCAGGTAACATTCTCGATTTTCAAACAATTTAATTTGGCTCCTGCAGGATACACACATCTGACTGTTGAAGCAGGAAAAGTTTTTGGAACCGTACCATACCCACTGCTGATGATTCAGAGAGCGAACCAGACATTTTCATACCAGTTACAGTCATACAACCTGATGAACTTCATGGAATTTTTGGGTGACCAGTACGTTGCAATAAACTTTGCGCATTATTTTAACGGTTTCTTTTTCAATAAAATACCATTGTTTTATAAACTGAAATGGCGTGAAGTCATTACAATGAAAGCCGTTTGGGGTTCAATTTCAGATCAGAATAATCCTGACAAGAACCCCGACCTGTTTAAATTTCCGGTCGACCGTTTCAATAATCCGATCAGCCATTCATTATCAGAAAAGCCTTATATTGAGGCAAGCGTTGGAATCGCGAATATCCTGAAACTGATAAGGGTTGATCTGATTAAACGATTCACCTATCTTGATCACTCACAAGTCGCAGAATATGGAATACGGGCAAGAGCTAAACTCGACTTTTAAGCAACCCAGTTTACGTGACAAGCTTCAGAAGATGCTTCAGCGTATGATTGAACCTGTTGTTAAAGGTTTTATCAGCATAGGGCTTACTCCGAATGCGGTAACCACGATCGGACTTGTTTTGAATATTGGCGTTGCCATTATTTTTATTATCGGAGCCGAAACAAAAGACCGTTTGGATCTTTCCTATGTTGGTTGGGGAGGAGCTCTGATATTATTCGCGGGATTATTTGATATGATAGACGGACAGGTGGCAAGACTTGGAAAGATGAGTTCGAAATTCGGAGCACTTTATGATTCAGTTCTCGATCGTTACAGCGAACTTTTTATGTTTCTGGGAATTTGTTATTTCCTGGTTGCACATCACTATTTCATGAGTTCGTTGATTGCATTTATCGCGCTTATTGGATCCATAATGGTAAGCTATACACGTGCGCGGGCAGAAGGTCTGGGAATTCCGTGTAAAGACGGTTTGATGCAACGACCTGAAAGAGTTATTCTTACCGGATTGTCGGCTTTGGTTTGCGGAATTACGGCACATTACACAGGAGGAAATCACAAATGGGATTTTAGCCTTTTTGGTTACGATCAGTTTGAGACAATAATTGTATTCACAATTCCTTTGGCATCTATTGCAATACTTGCGAACTTTACGGCCTTCCAGCGCCTGAAAGCATGTTACCGATATCTGCAGGAAACAGAAAATAAGAAGTAATTGAAATGAAGAGTATTTTGCAATTTTTGTCAGTTTCCCTGGGGATTTTATCACTCATGGCTTTCACAGTGATGGCACCCGACAATGTGAAAGTTTATCCTGTTCCGCCTACCAATGAGAATTCACTATTTTATATACAGCGAACAAAAAATACGAATGCCATCGTATATGAAGTAAACAAACTTCCCGATGGAAAAATAAACGCGAAAGATCCGATAAAGGTATTCTGGATCAGGTATGCAAGCGATAGTACAACTGAAGACCTGAATGCCATTCAGCGAACTTATGCTTATGGAGTTCATGCTAATCCGATGAAGGGACATGAAAACGCATTCGTCATTCAACTCGTTGCCTATAAAAAGAGAAATATCTTCTTAATGCCCGTTCCCAATACGAATCGCTTTACGGCATTGATGAGTATTAACGGGAAGATGGCCGAACTGAAAAGAATTTTCGTCTCGATCAGCGGTGGATCATTCTGGTTTCCTAAAGTAGATTACATTGAGTTAACAGGCCGTGATCCTGCGTCACATCAGCCTGTTGTTGAGAGATTCGTTCCATGAGTGGAGAAAATACAATGGAGATTAAGAATCGAAGTTTGTCTTATTTTCTGTTAATACCCATATTAAGCATTTGCTTTTTACTCTTCGTAAAGTTCACTTCCGGCTTGCGATTCGATCATTTGCTTTTAGTTTCAATCGTCAATGTTGCTTTTTATTTGTCGGGGTTTACACGCAGACTCATAACCGGACTCGGAGTCATAATCGTTTACTGGATCATTTTCGATTCCATGAAAGTATGGCCCAATTATCTTTATAACACCGTTCATATACAATCACTATATGAAATGGAGAAAAGTTTTTTCGGAATAAATGCAAATGGAACAGTTATTACTCCGAATGAATATTTTCTTATTCATACGAATACGTTCATCGATATAGTAAGCGGACTGTTTTATCTGATGTGGGTACCCTTACCCCTGTTGTTTGCTTTTTATTCCTATACAATCGACAAAAATCTTTTCCTCCGCTTTTGCTTTGCATTTCTCACCGTCAATATTATCGGATGGATTATCTATTATGGTTACCCCGCAGCCCCGCCCTGGTATGTCGCTGAATATGGCATGCAGTTAGATCCTGCTACTAAGAGCAATGCTGCCGGACTGCTAAAGTTTGATCATTATTTCGGTATTAAACTTTTTGAAGATTTGTATGCGAAAGGCTCAAATGTTTTTGCCGCAATGCCTTCATTACATTCCTCATACCCCCTTATCGGACTCTATTATACATTTAAACAACCTCGTCGCTGGATGAGTTATGTTTTCGCAATTGTAATGGCGGGAATTTGGTTCTCCGCCATTTATCTGACTCATCATTATATTTTGGATGTGTTAGCAGGAATACTGGTTGGAGTTACGGGGATTTTTATTTTTGAAAAATTCGTTCTTAAAACGAATTGGTTTAAAGGTTTTTTAAAGAGATACGAGAAGGCCATAACAATTAAAAATTACTAGTCCTGAGCAGAGCCGAAGGGCATAGCCATCAGGTCAAGCATCAGCTCTAATTTTTCCCAGGCATTCCTCTAGAATAAAGGACACTTTGAGTTTTTGCAGCCCGGATCTGCGCAAATCTGCGAACAGTGATTGTAAATAGTTCGACACTTTTAATACTTTCTCCGATTCAAAACAGTAATTAATCCAGAATCTGCGGGAATCTGCGGGAAAAAATTTTCCGGTAGATTCCGAAGATTTATAATCAGAGTACCACTGTCTAATTCCTGCACTCCCGCAGATTTTCGCAGATCCGGGCAGTAAGATTGAAGAGTATCGCAATAATTATCCATCAACTTTCTATTACACCTACTCTTTTTTGAGATTGCATTTTTTTCACCTTCTTAAAATAAATATTTAATCCGAAATATTAAAATAATTAATAAAGCACAAATACTGAATGTTAAGAGAGATGGGTATGGCGAATTAATTAACTTTAAAAATATATAACGTTATTATAAATAATTTTATCGATTTCATACAATATTTTTACTCATTCATTCGCGCTTCTCTGCGCCTCTGCGCCTCTGCGAGACAATATTTTTCTCAGAGGCATTGAGTGCTTCGGCTCCTCTCACGAACCAACGCAAAGAATAAATTAACTTATCAATTCACTCATTCACAAACCTAAAACTATCCCCATCAAACAATCCCAGATCACTCAACTTAAGATGCGGAATCACAAGCAAGGCCATGAAGGATAATGTCATAAAAGGTGCCGACAAAGTCGATCCTGCACGTTTTGCCATTGCATCAATCGCCGTATATTTCTTTGCGATTTCAAATCCATCACCGGCGCTCATAAGTCCGCCTACGGGTAACCCTAAAATCATTTCCTCTTTTCCGTTTACGCAACTTACCCCGCCTTCTTCTTTAATTACAAGATTCACTGCACGACAAATGCTTTCGTCGTCGGTTCCAACAACAACTATATTATGACTGTCATGTGCGACAGAAGAGGCGATTGCTCCATTCTTCAGATTAAAATTCCTGATAAAAGCAATTGCAACCGGTGCATTCGAATACCGGTTGACTACAGCCATCTTCAAAATATCATTCTTCACATCGCTTTCAAAAAATCCGGCTGCTTCTTTCAACTTTAATTGAAGCTTATTCGTTATTAACTGCCCGTCCAAGGCTTCAATCACCGGCATCAATTTTCCCGGCTCCTTTACTCTAATTTTAAAATCTTCGGCCGATTTTTCGTTACAGGAAAATTTATTGATTGACTTGTTCACGGTACTTTTTATCAAGGTCTCAGAGCCATCCGAAACCTGAACACCATCAATAAATGTTTTTCGCACATGGAATTTCTCTACATCATCAACAATAATAAAATCAGCAGGATCGCCAATCCGCAGCATTCCTACTTTCATCTTATAATGCAAAACCGGATTAATACATGCTGCCTGAATAATTTTAAAAAGATCATTTCCCTTTTCAATTGCCCGGGCACATAATCGGTTGATATGACTTTCGACCAGGCTGTCAGGATGCTTATCATCACTGCAAAACATCATATTCTGATAATGTTCGTCCAGTAACCCGATAAGCGCTTCGAAATTCTTCGCCGCACTTCCCTCACGAATCAGAATTTTCATTCCGCCCGCCAGCTTATCCAATGCTTCTTCTGCCGTAAAACATTCATGGTCGGTACTTATTCCGGCCGATATATAATCCAATGCCTGTTGTCCGCGTAAGCCCGGCGCATGTCCATCCACCGGCTTACCCATCCTTTTTGCGGCGGCAATTTTTGCAAGTACCTGAGGGTCTTTAAAAAGTACTCCCGGAAAATTCATCATCTCACTCAGATAATAAATATCCGGCGACTGAAGTAATGTATCCACTTCAGCAACATCAAGGGTTGCGCCTGCAGTCTCGAAAGTCGTGGCAGGCACACAGCTTGGTGCTCCAAAATGAAACTTAAAGGGAGTTTGCTTCCCGTTTTCAATCATGTATTTTACTCCTTCAATGCCATTTACATTCGCAATCTCATGAGGGTCGCTTATTGTTCCAACCGTACCATGAATTACTGCCAATCGTGCAAATTCCGATGGCACAAGCATGGAACTCTCTATATGTATATGCGAATCAATAAATCCGGGCATGGCAATTCCCTGCTCCGTTATTTCACTATCCGGAATTTCCCTGATTAAAGAAATTTTCCCATTAGTAATAATTATCTCAGCTGCATAAATGCGCTTTTCCCAGAAATCGAGAAGTCTGATTTTCACTTTTTTAATTTTTAATTTCTAATTCACTTTTCCTCTCCGTAATCGCCTTCAAAAACACCTTATAATTACTTTCCTCCTGCATGCTTCTCGGCTCATCTTTAATCCGGTTAATATAATAATAAGCGGAATCAATATTACCTGAATTATAATAAGCCGCGCTAATATTTAAATTTCCCTCGACAAACAGCGGCGAAATATCAAGTGCCTTCCTGTAATAATGGATAGCTTCGGTACGACGGCCCGACTTTTCATAGGTTGTAGCCAGATCGTTTAAAATCCGAAGGTGATTGGGATGAATTTTAATCGCTTTTTCGTATTCAGTCATTGCCGAATTCAGATCATTCATATAAAATTTCGCCATTCCCTTATACCAGCTTAACGGCGTGGAGGTAATATCCAGCGGAAACAACCAGGAATCGGCCTTGTCAGCTTCACTGTACATCCTGGGAAAATTTGAACGCAACTGCGAAATAATAGCTTTCCTCGAATGTATTTCGTCAATGACCCTGTTAGCAAAAACAACTACTCCGGTCATTCCGATAATTAAAATTACAAAAACCGGCACCTTTAAACTGATTTTATTTGTTGATTCAGTTTTAACAAAAGCTAATATCAAAGCCGACAGCATCATCAGCAATAGCATTTCATACGCTCTTGAACGGGGATATGACATAAGTGAAAGTACAGAGAATGCTACTACTCCGCTAATTAAAAGCGATACGAAATTCCGCTGATCGGACTCCGGATTTTTTAACAACTTAAGCCCGGTAACGATTACAATAAAAAAAAACGATAAATATAAAATTAATCCGACCGGCCCTTCCTCAGCCAGCACAAGCAAATAATCATTATGAGGGTGCTCATAACTCATCAATCCCGTATTGGTAAACTGCGTTCCTCCGATCCCATAAACCGGGTTAATTATTTTCCAGTTATTAAGACCTACTCCGGCTACCGGATGATCACCGATCATGCTGATAGTGTTTCTCCAGAGTAACAGTCTTTCAAAAACACTATTATTGTTTTCCTCTCTTGTTGTATTGATAAGGTCAGGGTTGTGAATATAATTTACAATGCTCTTTACTTTTATCGAAATTATACTCTTTTCGCTTCTGCTTAAATAAAATACAATGGCTATACAAATGGAAAATATGGCAATCAATGGAATGAACTTTCTAATATTGAAAGTTTTTGTTCGTATCGATATTATCAGATAAAAAATCGCGGAAACAATCAGTGCAAGCCAGCTTCCTGAACTTTGAATAATCAGAATCAGAATAACATTTAGAAAAGTGGAAATAATAAAACCTACTTTGAAATACCCTTTATCTTTAATAATACCATACAAAAGGAAAGGAAGAAACAGAACCAGGCATTCGGAAAAAAAATTCTTGTTAGACAAAGTTGAATCCAATGAATTTGCCAATGAGTATCCAAGATCGTTGTAGTTTTTCAGGCCTTCAATTGCCTGGTAAATTCCGATTATGCTAAAAATAAAAACTGCAATCATTGCATAACGGCAAATTGTTAGTGCATTTCGAGCCGGATTTTCGGAAAGAATTACATATAAACAAAAAAACAGGCTACAGAATACTGCCAGTCTCGTCCATTCCGTAAATGCATCACCCGGATTTATGGAACTTACCATGGAAACACCTGCCCAAACCATTGTCGCTGTAAGTATTCCGGCCACGATCTTAGCCTGCCCCGAAAGAACTAACTCTTTCTTCGCATATAGCATATATCCGGCTGCGACAGCGGTAAAAAGAGAAATTAAAACCATCCTGGGCATCAGCTCCGGATCCTGTGTTGATGGAAGTGCAATGAAAGGCAACAGGATAAATGCGAAAACTCCGGTAGCATGAAGGCCGGGGTTGTTTATGTTACGAAGAAAATTGCCTACTTTTCGCATTGTGCAGTTTACAAAATTGTTCTCAATATTGTTTTGAATATTTCTTATACTTACCGAAAGTACATTTCATGACCGACAACTCTATTCCCCGGGTTTTTACTCCCGCCGAAC
>CAZAON010000102.1:0-3285 GCA_964486655.1 uncultured Flavobacteriales bacterium | reverse complement strand
CAAAGTATTAAAACTAACAATAAGGATTTTTTTTTAATCCTTAATCCTTAATCCTTAATCCTTAATCCTTAATCCTTAATCCTTAATCCTTAATCCTTAATCCTTAATCCTTAATCCTTAATCCTTAATCCTTAATTCCCTTTCGTATGTGTAATCGAAAAAACTTTCTTCACTGACAATGCATAAGTCATTGAAGTTTCATTTTTGTTCTTCTTCAATGAAACACCTGAAATTCGTTCAACTTCTTTTAAAGCAATTGCAGGCAATGAATTATCACTTTTTTCATTGTTATAAAGTTCGTTCAATTCGTTTTCATCTAAAATATCTGCAAGCGTAATTTTTTCTGAATCCTTATTTTCAACAATTGGATCAGTATTACTTTGATTAACTGCAACTTGTTCGGTCGGCTCGGGAGTAATTATTGCCGCAGTTGTCGTGTCGTTATTTAATATTATTTTATTGGCAAATAGTGGTTCTTCGCTCTTTTGTTCAGGTTTGATTTCATTTATGTTGTTTTTTTGTGCAACAGAATTTTTATTAGGCCGAACGATTTGAGGTTGCGGAATATCAACTGTCTTTTCTACGGAAGGAGTTTCGGCAACATTAACCGGATCTTTAATTTCTTTCGTTTCCTTTTTTACATCACTCATCATCCGTTCAGGAGCAGGAGAACGGTAAATAAACAAATAGCCTAAAATAAATATTGTAATAGCAGCAGCGACAGAAACCGCGGTAATGGTCATTTTGCGGAAAGGTATAATTACCGGTTTCTTTAACTCTTTCTTTCGGGGAAATTCTATAACAGTTGCCTCAAGCCTGATCTTGCTCATCAGTTTACGTTCATCGGCAATCGATGGATGTTTAGCTGTGAAACCATCAAGCACTTTGATTTGCTCTGTTGTAAGATCGCCTTCTAATTCAGCGACCAGCCATGTCTTGTAATTTAACAGGGTAGGAGTGTCTTTCTTTAAACTTTCCTTGTTGCTGAATTTCACCTTCTCATCCGGTTTCGAAACAATCATTTCAAATTGTTCAAACTCCTCTTTCAAATCACTGTTCTGCTCGAGGAATGTAAAAAGTTCAGCCTTCGAGCTCTCATCAAGCTTGCCGTCGAAATAGTCGACGAAATATATTTCATAATTTTTGCGGCTGATCATTATATTACTTTTTCAGGTGAACCAATGTATTCTTTTAAAAATAATCTCGCCCTGTATATATAAACTTTTACCTGCGATTCATTCAGTCCGGTAATATTTCCAATCTCTTCGTAACTGTATCCCTCATAATCTCTCAGCAGAATAACTGCTTTTTGTATTTCAGGTAATAAACTTATAGCATCATCTAAAACTTTTTTCAGATCCGAATATTGTCCCGTATGAAAAAGACTCTCCTCATTCACTTCCGTAAAATCACTCATCCTCTTTCTCTTCCTGATCCTGTCTATCATCGTATGATAGGCTGTGGTAAACAAATAACTCTTCGCCTTTCCTCCATCAATATTCTCAACATTCCTCCACATCTTCTCAAATGAATCCTGCACAACATCCCGCGCCTCCTCTTCATCCTTCATGTTCTTAAGGATGAAGCGGTATACTCCGTCTGCATGATCATCTACGCATGTGTTGTACTCTTTTGTATTCATTCTCGGATGCCGGTTTCGAGTTTCGTGTAAATTGTCCTGAGTCGAAGGACGGTTTGGAACACTACTCTTAAATGTTATTTTTTTATTGGTTGTCCCAACTCCAAATATAGGACGCCTAAGTCTTTCATTTGTTACAGGCAAAAATGATTTTTTTGGCTGTTCTGGTTCATTTTTTTTAAATAAATAGCATTGACGCAGCTCAAGACTAACGACTCAAGACACAAGACTATTTCCCTACCTTTGTCGCATATGACTCAACAGGAGCAAATTTCAGTATTTGATATGTTTAAAATCGGGGTCGGTCCGTCCAGCTCCCATACCCTCGGGCCATGGTATGCCGCCCACCAGTTTACCGACTCCCTCAAATCCAAGGGTCTTCTGGATAAAGTTACGGAGGTCAGGGTGAAATTGTATGGATCTCTGGCCAAAACCGGACTGGGTCATGGTACTGATATAGCTGTCCAGCTCGGACTGGCAGGTTATGATCCCGTCACTTTTGATGTCAATAGCATAACCGGAACAATCAGGGATATTGAGACCGGGCAAAAAATTTCCCTTGCCGGAACTAAAACAATTAAATTTATTCCGGGCGTTCAGATAATTTTTCTTCTTAATGAAAGTCTTCCTTTTCATCCAAACGCACTCACTTTTATCGCCGAAACCGGAAGCGGTAAGATTTCAGAAACCTATTATTCTGTCGGTGGCGGATTCGTTGTTAAGGAAGGAGAAGACGGATCGAATAAAGGGGGACGGGTAGATTTGAAATTCCCAATCGATAAATCGGCCGAGCTTCTTGCTTATTGTGATCAGAACAATATGAGTGTTTCGCAAATTGTGATGGAGAACGAAAAATGCTGGAGAACAGAAGATGAGGTCAGGAAAAAAGTTTTAAGCATCTGGAAAGTAATGACTGAATGCGAGTTCAGAGGTTGTCATGCAGGTGGTGAGTTGCCGGGCGGACTAAGAGTAATTCGTCGTGCTGCTTCTTTAAATTCAAAATTCCTTTCAGGTCAGTCTTATACTGATTTCGAGACCTGGATTCAAAAAATTAAAGAAGGAGGCAATGACTTTCATTATACTCTTGACTGGGTCACCTGTTTTGCACTTGCGGTGAATGAAGAGAATGCCTCATTCGGTCGGGTTGTAACGGCTCCGACAAACGGAGCGGCCGGAGTGATTCCTGCCGTTCTCATGTACTACAGAATATTTTTCAGAAATGTGGGTGACGATGACATTATCCGTTTTTTACTTACTGCATCTGAGATCGGAAGTATTTTCAAAAAGGGTGCAACTATATCTGCTGCCATGGGTGGTTGCCAGGCCGAAATCGGAGTATCATCTGCCATGGCTGCCGGTGCTTTAACCGAAAGAATGGGTGGTAGTCCGCGCCAGGTCATGATGGCCGCCGAAATCGCCATGGAGCATCATCTCGGATTAACTTGTGATCCTATTCGCGGACTGGTTCAGATTCCATGCATTGAGCGAAACACGATGGGAGCGATCAAAGCGATTACTGCAGCACAATTAGCGTTGAATAGTGATCCGGAAAAAGCACGTGTCTCTCTTGATGATGTCGTAAAGACAATGTGGAATACGGCAATGGAGATGAATACTAAATTCAAGGAAACAGCAGAAGGCGGACT
>CAZAON010000101.1:0-15797 GCA_964486655.1 uncultured Flavobacteriales bacterium | reverse complement strand
GCTGTGCAGCTTTGCTGACCATACATATCGGTGAACACAACTCCTTCTTTTCCGATTTGATCAATGTTCGGTGTTTTGTAACCCATCATGCCCATGTTGTAGGCACTGATGTTAAACGAGCCAATATCGTCACCCATGATGATGAGGATGTTTGGTTTGCCTGATCGTGCTTTTGAAGCATCCTTTTTTTGTGCCTGCATATTAAAGCATGTTGCAGCAATTAGCAGCGTAGTTAACAGTGTTTTTATTTTCATAATTTATTTGATTAAAAATTTAATTCACCACTTATAAAATGAACATGGATGTAAATTTTTCTGAATATTCCAGTGCATGCTCTTGCTTATTAAGTAGTTTGTAGACTATCTACTTTTAATTTTGCATCCAACACTTCCAATGCCGCTTCTTCTACATCTGCCAAGGCTATCAAAGCCCAGTCAACGCAATCCTGTGCATAATTAACAGCATCTTCATAATCCCATTCAGCATCGGTTAATTTAATGTCATGTTTCTTCGCAGCTACCTTTGCATCAAAGGCAGCTTTCTTTGCGCTGGCAGCTGCCTTCAGGTGAGCAATTTTTTCTTTGAAAGAATTTTTCGCCGTTGAAACTTTTCCATCAACAGTTGCTTTTACAGCATCAGCTTTTGAAATAAATTCGTTTTTCTTTTTTTCGGCATATGATTTTGCTTCTGCCAGCTCAGACTCTAATTTTTCCTTGTTATTGGTTTTTGCCCGGGCAATTTTGTCTTCTACGCTTTTTGCTTTTGAGGATAAAGCGGCTAACCTATCAGATAATTTATGTGACATTTTATTAATGATTTTATGTTTCGCCTACTTTGTATCAACGGTGTTCGGCTTGTCCGATTTATTTTAACAGTTCTATTATCTCTTGTTTCGATGTATTTAATAATTAACTGTTAAGTATTACCGGTAAATGTTTATTCTGTAACACCTATCCCTGCTGCATTCATTAAGCCCGTTGCATAATCTTTAATTGATTTAGAATCAGCAGCAGAAATTTTACCCTTTGTGGTTAATTCATCCACCTTGGTTAATTCGTCTTTTACTTTTGTAGCATATACAGAAGCTTGCGTGGCATCTTTAGAATTTACGAAATCAACAATATGATTGCCTATTTTCTTCGCAAAAATTTCAGCTTCTTTACCTTCAAAAGCCGGCATCGGCACCTTGCTCATTAATTCATCAGCAGTAGCCACAACAACATTTGCAGCTGCATTAACGGCATTTACATCAGCTGCTTCCCTTTGCTCTGCTGCAACTGTAGCCTGCTCTTCAGCAGCAGTACCGGCCTGCTCAGCTTTGTTTGAAGCATTCTCAGAGGGTGATGAACAAGACCAGACAGCAAGCATAATACCTGCACTTAATATGTAATTTATTTTTTTCATTTTTTATGGTTTTAGTTTTGCCTGCTTTTTATCAATGTTTTTCGGCAGGTTGATTTGATTTTTTAATTACTAAGAAATTCAATTTATATATCGGCTGATGAAAGCACCAGCCGATATATAAAAGGAAAAGCTGATTATGCAGCTACGCCTGTGTTTAGCACTTTTCTCAACGCATTTTCAGCATCCTTATCCAGCTCTGTTTCAAAAGCCTGAACCTTATACTCAACTAAAGCTGCTGTAACAGCTGCAATGGTAGCCTTGTCACCAATTATTACCAACGCAGATGTATCAGGAAGTAATGAAGCTGCGAAAGTGTCAAGAATTGGATCGTCAAATTCTACATTTAAACTTGCTCCAACGAAACCACCCATTGATCCACCGAAAGCAGCACCCGCAGCGGCGCCGGCCGGACCAAGCAGAGAACCAATTAAACCTCCAACCAACGCTCCATAACCAATTCCGCCCGGAACATTGCTGCTGTCCTGTGCCCATGTACTGTGAACACGATAAGTACCTCTTTTGTTTACTCTAATTTCAGCAACATCATCAAGCCAGTAATAAGAATCGCTATTCCACTCTAACTTGTCTAGTGCTTTTCCTGCTTCGTTTTTTCCTAAAAACGTAAATGCTTTAAAATAACTCATGATATTTAGTTTTTTCTGTTTTGCCTACTTTGGGAGAACGGTGTTCGGCATGTCCGTTTTATATTGCATCCCTATTTTTACGTAAGGACTTAACAATCAGATTAAACGTGTTATGACTTTATTCAAGTTATTGTATGATAATCGTCACATTAATTCTTATAACCGCACGTTTCATTTTATTATGATTAAATGTTATATTTAATCAAGTCCAACAATGCTTCTCCGTCAACCGGCTTACGGAGAAATGCTTTCACGCCATATCCTTTGCAACTTTCGCGTAATCGCTCATCATCTACTGAAGTTATTACTATTGCATTTATATGTTTTTTATCTACTGACAGCTTATGCAGCAGATCCAGTCCGCTCATTTGAGGAAGACTAATATCAAGCAAAAGCAAATCGCTATTCGTGTATCCTTCATCCTCCAAAAACGCTTCCGCACTTCTGAATGACTTAAACTTCATTGCTGCCGCTTCCAGGAATATTTCAAATGAACGCTTCACTGACAAATCATTTTCAATTATGTAAATCACGATTCAAAAGTATTTTGCAGAAAATACACCATCAATAGAATGTTCATTCTATAATTGCCGTTTTGCTCAAAAAGGGATTTTAATAGAATGATTATTCTATTAAAAAGATTAAAAGTATGAAACCGTAAAAACCTTACTGTTGAAATAAAAGTTTAAATACTAGGGTAATAATCCCGCATTTCTCGAAATTGTTATCATTTCAGGGATAGATTTCACACCAAGCTTTTGAGTAATACTTAATTTATGGAGCTGCACGGTATGTTCTGAAATGTTGAGTATTCCGGCAGTTTGTTTATTTAACATGCCTGTGACCAGATATTTCAACACTTCCATTTCTCTTGGAGTGAGCGTGTCGATCAGTTTTTTTGCTATCCCGAATTTCTCTTTTTCCATTTTTAATTTCTCACTTAGTAAAATAGCTTCTGCTACAGAATTAAGTAATTCCTTTTCGTCAAACGGCTTTTCAAGAAAGTTAATTGCACCTTTGCGGATCGTTTCAACGCTCATATGAACATTTCCTTTTCCGGTAATGAATATAATGGGTAAGTGCTGCCCGATTTTATTTAATTCATCCTGCAGTTCCATCCCCGATTTCCCCTTCATGTTTATATCAAGGATAATGCAACCGGTTCCATCGTAAATTTCCTTATTAAGATATTCTTCAGCACTTGAAAAAGTTTCGACAACATAACCATAAGCGCCTAAAAGAAGAGGGAGAGATCTTCTGACAGAGATGTCGTCATCTATAACAAAAACAATCGGGCTCATATCATTTATGTTTAATTATTGGAAGACTAAATGCAAATAAAGCACCACTATCGGGAATATTTTCCGCCCATATTTTTCCATGATGATTTTCTATTAAAGATTTGCAAAGTGCGAGACCAATGCCAAATCCTTCTTTTTTTGTTGAGATAAAGGGCATAAATAACCTTTCTTTAATTGAAGGATCAAGGCCGGGTCCGGAATCATTTACGTAAACCGTGACTTCATCCTGAGCTTGTTTTAAAATAATTTCAAGAATTTTTCTTTCAGCATCATTTTTCTCCATCGCTGTGAACGAATTTCTTATAAAATTTATCAAAACCTGTTGTATCTGAATTTTATTTCCAAATACATAAACATGATCAGCCTTAAAAACTTTTTTTATTTTAATATTTTCCTTTTCTGCTTCTGTTGCAATGAGATCAATCGTATCATCAATAAGTGTATTGAGATTAAATTTTTCCTTATCCACAGCTTCTTCCTTCATCAAACTTTTAACACTTCGGATGAGTTTTGTTGCCCGTGTTTCATCTTCGAGGATATTCTCAAACATCTGAGATGCTCTTATATTATCTAATTTATCAGCAAGTATGAATTGCTTGCCGGCCTGTGCAGTAATCCTAATTGCTGCCAATGGCTGGAATAATTCATGCGACAATGACGCTGTTAGTATAGACATTTTTGAAAGTCTGTCGGAATGTTCCAGTTTCCTGTGCATACGCTCAGTCACTTGTATTTTTACATTAATCGCCCTTTGTCTTTTATTGAGCCTGAATAAATAGGCAATAAGAAGTGTTTGCGAAATCATGAATAGTATAACACCAAGAATCTGCCATTTGTATAATTCATAAAAAGAAATCTCCTTATTGTAGAAAATACTATCGGCAGGGATCAATTTTGATTCGGTAAGATTCCACTTTTTTAACTCTTTCCAGTCATAAATATGCTGGTAATAAACATTGTTATTTACCGGAATCTGATCTGCTTTCTTCCCATTAATTATCTCATTGGCCACTCTTCCAATTTCCTTTCCTAGGTTTATATAGCTGAAAAGGTAACCACCAATACCACCTCCCCTATCATCAAATCCACCATCTGTTATGCCAAGCATAACCGGTGCCCTGGAGTTTTGAGATATTATTCCCATTACTTCGGGTGTAGAAAAGTTGACCTTTGTAGCATCCTGTAAATATGATGGAACCAGTACAATACTGTTCGGGGGAATAGTCCTGACAAACCGTATGGTTGAATCAAAAGACATTTCCGGTACAAATTTAAAATTATAAGCAGGTTCGAATTCTTTTTTACTCTGCCTTATAAGGGAGGAATAAAATATATCCAGTTTAGAAACGCCGCTTATAATATAAACATGCTTTCGATCCGGAAACAGTTCGAAAGCATGTCTCATAGTTTTTTCCGGTAAAAAATTTAAAAAGATCTCTTTCCCGTTTTTTACTCCCAAATCGCGAAGTGAAGTCCTTCCGGGCATATCCAGATCAACATTAATCATATTCAGACTCTTCAACGAACTATCACCATATTTTTGTATGGCATCATTTACACCCGGTCCAACCGTTATTAATAAATCCACAACCATTTCGTTCAATTTCTCATTATACATATTAATGATGGCTTTCGAATGATCGTCATTTACAATTCGACTAATATCAAGATATTCGGTAATTATGTTTACGGGTTCATTCGATGCACCGCTAATAGTACTGTTTAAACCTGTGATAATTTTTTCAAAGGCAGGAAGATTGGATCCATATGAAAAGAAAATAATAACATTCCTCACTTTTTCCTGAGACTGCGCGGTCAAAGGAATAAGACAGATCAGGAAAAATAATTTAAAAATATTCGGAGAGAATATAAGTAACCTTGCGGGAGACATCTTGAATTAACGAATTGATTCAGGAAAAGTAATGAATCAAATAACACCAATCAATCAGGGAAATTAATTTCATTTAAGTTATCCTGATGCCCTTCCAACTATGCCGGACTTATTAGACAATTATGTCTTCAATCTGCAATTATTTCTCTTAATTCCACTATCTTTGTCAAACAATCATGTCCCTCCACGCCGAACAATTCATCCTCGATTCCGAAGCCCTCGTCTTTGACAAGGAGCACAGACGCAAGCTTGCTTTTAATATTCAGCAATACGACAATAAGGTTGTTGAAGGAAAACACCAATTCGCCAATCTTGAAATTGCACGAGAACGCGCATCGGTATTAAAGTACAGGGTTATTGAAAATCTTGACAAACACCTTGCTGAGTTCGAATCCAATTTTACCAAACGAGGCGGGAAAGTTATCTGGGCGAAAGATGCTGATGAGGCTATTACCGAATTGCTGAAAATCCTCAAGGGAATTAATGCGAAAACAGTAGTGAAGGCCAAGTCAATGACGACTGAAGAAATTCACGTCAACAAAGCACTTACTGAAAACGGCATTGAATCGATTGAAACCGACCTCGGCGAATTTATCGTTCAGCTTAGAGATGAGTCTCCGTATCATATTGTAACGCCTGCTATGCATCTTTCCAAAGAAGATGTTGCAAAGACGTTCAACGAAAAATATAATCTTCCGATTACAAGCACTCCGAAAGAAATCACGGCATTCGTTCGCGAGAGACTTAGAAAAAAATATCAGGAAGCTGATGCCGGAATAACAGGTGCAAACTTTCTGATTGCCGACACGGGTGCTGTTTGCGTGACAGAGAATGAGGGAAATGCGATGATGTCAATTTCATTTCCGAAAGTTCAGATTGCCATTGCAGGAATCGAAAAAATTATTCCTTCACTTACAGATCTTGATTTATTCTGGCCGCTGCTTGCAACTCATGGTACGGGACAAAATATTACTGTCTATAACTCCATTAGCACCGGACCGAAACAGGAAGGCGAGTTAGACGGTCCGTCAGAAATGTATGTGATTTTACTCGATAACGGCCGTACAGAATTACTTTCGAATCCTGATCAGCGACAGGCGCTTTCATGTATCCGTTGCGGCGCCTGTTTAAATGCCTGTCCGGTTTACAAAGGCGTTGGCGGACATAGTTACGGTTCTACTTACTCCGGACCGATTGGGTCGGTTATTACTCCGCATTATAACGGCATGGGAGAATTCAAGCATTTGAGTTTTGCCTCTTCGCTTTGCGGAAAATGTACTGAAGTTTGTCCCGTCAAAATTGAATTACATAAACTTTTACTATATAACCGTCGTGATTCGGTAACACAACATCATAACCAACGTTCTGAATCCTTCACATTTTATGTCTGGAAACGCGCGATGCTTAACCGCAAGCTGATTAATACCGGCAGTTCGGGAATTAAAAATTTTGTTCTTAGAAACTTTTTTAAATCCAAATGGGGAACAAGACGTGAGTTACCGGTTATCGCGAAGAAGTCATTTAACCAGATGTGGGTTGAGAAAAGAATTACGAATGACAAATGACGAATTACTATTGCTGAGTTGGTCAAGCAATCTTCAATTCCAAAAGTTCATGTGCTACTTCATGAACACCATTTAGTATCCTGTTTAATTGTGTAGTTGATGGTGTTTTTTTTCCGGTAATATATTGCGCAAGTAACGATTGATGCATACCAATTCTTTCTCCCAGCGCTTTTGCATTAATCACTTTGTAAAAGTGAAAAAATGATGCGATATCCAGCTGGAAACAAAGATTGCTCTCTTTAATTGCTCGCTTCCCGACTTCGGAGTTATAAAGATTGATCGCCTTAACAATGTTTCGCTTTATTTCTTTTATGCTGTCACCTTCACTACCTACTGCATATCGTTCTGCATATGCTGAAAATCCATCTCCTGTTTTCTCTATAATCACTTTAATCTTTCTAGTCATTTTAATTTCAGTTATGATTTCAATCCGGCTGACTTTAATATTTTATTTGCAAGTCCTTTACCTACTTCTCTTGAGCCATGATCAGGTACGACAAGTATCCCTGACTTAGTTCTGTGATGTAAAATCAAATGGCTTCCTTTTTTTCGTTTCACCGACCATCCATCCTGTAGTAATATCCGTATAAGCTCGCTTGATTTCATAGCTAAGGTAATAAATATATTACCTATTTAATAAATAAATGAAAAAATAATTCCGAAAGAACTAGGTCTTTTTATGAAACTTAATACATCCTCAAAAGTAAGTTCAATCAACAGCAAGTAAAAACTATAAATGCAGGTTATTAAAAGAGGGAAATTGAATTTTGAATGTAATTATGCTGACTGGTGCCGAACCATGCGAGAAAATTTTTTTTGCCACCAAGACACAAAGAATCACCAAGGCTATTCTAGTCAACATATTTCTTTGCGCCGGTTCCTGAGCGGAGTCGAAGGGCTGCGCCTCTGCGAGAAATCATTTTACAAAAAAAAACGAAGCCTCGCACAGCTTCGTTTAACTACAAAAAAGCATCGCAATATTTTATCGCTGATAATTCATCAGCCTGTTTCTTTCCTGTACTAATTGCATTATGACCTTATAGTCACTCAATGAAACCGAGCGAATACTCACTACATCTTCCGGCCTCAGAAGCGTAATGAGGTCTGAACATGCTTCCTTGTCATACTTTTCGAATGCAACCTTATAAGCATGCATATTTTCCTGTGGCACGAAATAATATTCAACCTGGCCCTTAGTAAGATTGTATTTGTTGATGCAAATTCCGGGCTCTTTTCGACCGTCTCTGAAAGAGAACATCGAGTAAACGTGTATGTGATCCTGTATTTCCTGTGTGGTCATGTCTTTGTTTGTAAGCAGAGGCAATATATCCTTGCAGCCGGCGGAGACCAACCTATATTGGTAAATGGAGGTGAAATTGGGACGAATGACGATAAGTGAGGGTAAATCCACTGTTTCTGTTTCTGTTTCTGTTTCTGTTTCTGTTTCTGCTTCTGATTCTGTTTCTCGTTCTGAATTCTTGAGTTTTTCAAATAGTCGAAACAGAAACAGTGTGAGAAACAGAAACAGAAACAGTGTGGAGATTCCCACTAATTAAACATTACAGTGCTTTGTAAACTTAGCTTGCTTCCGGAATCAACCTCCCCACAACAACCCACATTCCGAGCATTGTTAAAAGGGCCAAGGCGCTCATCGACCACCATAAAACATCAAAACCGAAATGTGTGACAAGTGTGGTTCCTAAAATTGGTGCAATAATAAATGCAGCCGACCAGGCAGTTGAATATATACCCGTAATCCTTCCCCGATTTGTATTATCCGCTTTGGCGACGGCAACTGTCATCATAAAAGGCATGGCGAAAATTTCGGAGAAACTTAAAACAATCATCGAAAGAATCAATATGAGTCCGCTTGTGAATAAATTCAACATTAGTAACCCGACACCTGCAAGAAATACTCCGAACAGAATTACTTTTTTTGGATGAACCGTGTTCTCTAATTTAAATACCAGCATCATTTCAAAAGCGAAAACGATTAATCCGTTCAACGCAATGAGATAACCGGTTTCTCTTTTTAACAAGTGATGAACCTGATCATAGTAAAGTGGCAGTGTACAGAACAGCTGAAAGAAAATCGTCGCATAGGCTGAACAAAGAATTACATAAAAGACAAAATTGATATTCCTCATTGGAGAGGGGGCAGGAACCGTTTTTTTCCTGCTAAATGTTGTATCTTTTATTTTGGAATGAAAGAAATAATACAAAACGAATCCCGCCGCAATGCTTGTCAATCCGTCGCCGATGAAAATCCATTTAAAAGAAATTCCGGCTACGATACCCGCTATCGCCGGACCAACGCCCGCTCCAAGATTAATCGCCATTCGTATTAATGAAAACGATCGTGTCACATTGTCGGGAGACGCGAATGAACCCACTGCAGCCGACATTGCCGGTCTTAGCATATCGAGTAATGCACTTGTGATAAACATACCAATGCACAACGGAATAAATCCGTCGACCCATCCCAATGTAACACATGCCGCACCACCAAGTATTAAGCTTATCAACTGTACCGGAAAATATCCCATCCTGTCACTTAACAGTCCGCCGAAATACGAACCACACATACTTCCCAATCCGAAGAAAGAAGAAATAATTCCCGCCTGCGCCACCGTAAAATTCTTCGCACTCGTGAGGTATATAGTCAGAAACGGCAACACCATCATTCCGCTTCGGTTAACTAATGTCACTCCTGCAAGTATCCAGGTGTCTTTTGAAAGACCACTGTATGATTTTCTTAATAGATTGAACAAAACAGTTTTTGAATTTTAACCCTTAAACAATTTGAATGCGAATAACGAATTAAAATTTCAGAAATGCCTTTTTATCATGATCACGAAGATAGAATTAATCCCATTTTCATCATTTTTCGTTAAAAAAGGGGTGAAAATCAATTTCTTGCCACAACATTTGCTTTTCCAATTTTGTTTAACTTTATTTGCATAAGATTAAACAATATTATGTCCTTATATACAATAGCACAGCTTGCGGAACTAAGCGGTATTAAACCTCATACCATTCGCATCTGGGAAAAGAGATATAAACTTTTAGAACCCGAACGTACTGATACAAACATCAGAAGGTATGACGACAGCCAGTTGCGTCGTTTATTGAATACCGTCACTTTGTTAAACAGCGGAGTGAAGATTTCCAAAATTGCCGCCTTCTCCGAAAAAGAAATAAACGAACTTATCGAAAAGAAAATCAATGACCAGAAGTCGTCCGATTTTACTTCTGAGGTATTGATCAACCAGATGTTCACTGCCGCACTAACCTATAATGAAACAGATTTCGAAAAAGCATTCTCATCTGCCATTTTAAGATTCGGAGTAAAAGATACTTACCTCAAAGTAATATACCCTCTCCTTGTAAGAGCCGGTTACATGTGGCTCAATACAAGCCTTTCACCATGCCAGGAACATTTTATTTCCAATATTATCAAGAGAAAACTTTTCACGGTTATTGATTCACTTCCGCTCACAACAAAATCAAATCAAAAGTGGATTCTTTTTCTTCCCGAAAATGAATATCATGAAATCGGACTGCTGTTCGCTTATTACTTAATACGTGCAGCCGGACATACTGTAGTTTATCTCGGAGCAAATATTCCGTATGAAGATTTGAGCGTAACGGTTCAAGAATTCAATCCTTCTCATTTGTTATTCTTTTCCGTACACCGCCTTCCCAAGTCAGGACTACAACGATATATCAAAGTAATTGAGTCCGAATTCAAAAAAACCCAAATAGTAGTATCAGCAGATTCATTCGAATTAAAAACTATAAAAGCTGCTAAAAATGTGGCACTGGTTAGTTCAGTAGAAGACTTCGAAAAACTTTTATCATAAGAATAATTTAAATAGTATTAAATACGGGTCACCCGATAAAATGCGTAAAAAAATATGTGTTATAGGTTCTGGATTTGCGGGTTTGTCGGCCGCAGCAATTCTTGCGTCGAAAGGACTCGATGTTCATCTCTATGAAAAGAATGATACCATTGGTGGTCGGGCTCGCGTTTTTAAGTCAGACGGATTTACCTTTGATATGGGACCCAGCTGGTACTGGATGCCGGAAGTATTCGAGAATTTTTACCAACGATTCGGCCATTCGACTAAAGACTTTTACGAGTTAAAAAGACTTTCTCCTTCTTACTCAATTATATTTCCGGAACAGGTTTCAATTCGTATTCCTGATAACTTCGATGAACTATGCGGTTTATTCGAATCAATTGAAACCGGCGCTGCACATAAACTGAGAAAATTTACAAGTGATGCGCAGAAGAAATACGATGCTGCAATGGGCGGACTGATATTAAAGCCGGGCAATTCGATTTTTGAATACATGGATTTGAGTACTATCAGACAAGCAATAGGCATGAACCTGTTTTCATCTTTCTCCTCACATGCCAGGAAATATTTTAAAAGTCCTTATCTCATTTCGATTCTACAATTCCCTATTCTGTTTCTTGGATCCACTCCTGCAAAAATTCCGGCATTATACAGTCTGATGAATTACGCCGCATTTAAACTCGGCACATGGTATCCGATGGGTGGTTTTGGAAAAATGATAGATGCCTTCAGTTCAATTGCTCAGGAAAAAGGAGTTGTCTTTCATCTTTCCGAACCCGTGCAAAAGTTGAATATCAGAGATGCTAAAATTAATAGTATCACAACTCACAAAGGTGAAACTTCATTTGATGCGGTAATTGGTGCCGGTGATTACAATCACATCGAGCAGAAATTAATCGATTCACAATACAGACAATACTCTGCCGAATATTGGGATAAAAGAGAAATGGCCCCTTCGGCCTTATTGTTTTATGTCGGTGTAAATAAAAAAATTCCAAAATTATGTCATCATAACTTATTCTTCGATGCCGATTTCAATGCTCATGCTAATGAAATATATGTGACAAAAAAATGGCCCGCGAATCCGTTGTTTTACGTTTGCTGTCCGTCAATTACCGACCCGTCAGTTGCCCCGTCCGGAATGGAAAACCTTTTCATTCTGATGCCACTTGCTCCGGGAGTCAGTGATGATGAAAATATCCGTGAAAAATATTTTGACATGTTGCTTACGCGACTTGAAAAATATGCCG
Organism: uncultured Flavobacteriales bacterium; assembly: GCA_964486655.1. Taxonomy (GTDB): domain Bacteria; phylum Bacteroidota; class Bacteroidia; order AKYH767-A; family 2013-40CM-41-45; genus JADKIH01. The sequence goes on along the minus strand of CAZAON010000101.1, from coordinate 3,879 downwards.
GCGAAGAAATCAGGAGTCATGTTGTTTACAAAAAGAGTTATTGCGTGTCTGATTTTGTGAACGACTATAATGCATATAAGGGCAATGCATACGGACTTGCCAACACGCTTGCACAGACAGCTATTCTGAAGCCGAAGATTGCAAGTAATAAAATCAAAAATTTGTATTACGCCGGACAGCTGACAGTACCAGGTCCGGGTGTACCTCCATCAATAATATCAGGTGAAATTGCATCAGCGATGCTTATAAAAAATATGAATTCATGAAAATTCTGTTTGACAACACTTCTGCTTCATGCAGCAAGTTAATTACGAATAAATACAGCACAAGTTTCTCTTTGGGAATTCGCTTTCTCGCGAAAAAATATCATCGTCCCATCTACAACATTTACGGCTTTGTTCGCTGTGCCGATGAAATTGTTGATTCATTTCATGGGTACGACAAAAAATATTTACTCGAAAAATTTAAATCAGACACTTTCGATGCTATTCATCATAAAATAAGTGTCAATCCAATCCTGAACAGTTTTCAGGAAACGGTTAACAAGTACAATATTAACCATGAATTAATTCATACTTTTTTACAAAGTATGGAAATGGACCTTGAAAAGCAGGATTACAACGAGGAAAAATACAACGTTTATGTTCTTGGTTCGGCAGAGTCTGTAGGATTAATGTGTCTTCGGGTATTTGCCGAAAATAACGATGAAATTTACTACAATCTTGTCAGATATGCGATGAAATTAGGCTCTGCATTTCAAAAGGTGAATTTTTTACGCGACCTTCGCAGTGACATGCAGGATTTGGGCCGTTTCTATTTTCCGGGAGGAACGGCTTTTACTAAAGAACGTAAAGAAGAGATTGAAAAAGAAATTGAAGAAGAGTTTAAATTTGCCCTCATAGGCATTCGCAAATTACCTACCGGTGCCCGTGCGGGAGTTTATCTTGCCTATACTTATTACTACAATCTCTTTGAAAAAATTAAAAGATATTCGCCCGGTAAAGTTTTAACAGAACGGATTCGAATACCTAATTCGAAAAAATTCTCACTCATGTTAAACAGTCTCGTTAAAGAGAAGTTCAATATAATATGAAGCAAACATTGATTTCCATTTTAATTGTATTTTCCATCTGTCAGGTTTTACCGGCACAGACGAAAGAACTTATTGAATTGCGAAATCTGTCTGCTAAAAGTACAGAGGAAGCTGTTGAACAAATGATCTTCTTATTAAACAAACAGGCATCGGAAGATCCTGTAATAAACGGATACAGGAGCATTGCCATGCTGCTTCACTCAAAAAACAGTTACTCTCCATTTGATAAAATAAAATATTTCAAAAACGGGAAAAAATTACTCGAAGAATCAGTTGGCGCAGATGTCACTTCAGTCGAATTAAGATACCTGCGTTTCTGTGTGCAGACAAATGTTCCGTTCTTCCTGAATTATACATCGGATATTGAAGAAGATAAAAGAATTATTCTGCAAAACTGGAGTAAACTAACCGACACCGACCTTAAAGAAAGAATAAGATTGTTCATGATGCGTTCTGAATTTTGCAATGACATTGAAAAAAGAACATTTGGAAATGGATGAATTGTTGATCCTTGTAGATGAAATGGACAGGCCATTAGGTTTTGAGACAAAAAGTGAGATTCACGCCAGAGGATTACTTCATCGCGCTTTTTCTATTTTTGTATTCAACAGCAAAGGTGAACTTCTTCTTCAATGCAGGGCTAAATCAAAATATCATTCCGCCGGCCTATGGACCAATACCTGCTGCGGACATCCTGTAAAAGGTGAAAATATCTCTGATGCCGCCAAACGAAGACTTAATGAGGAAATGAACATGACAGTTCCATTAGAAGAAATTTGTGTGTTTACGTATACTGCAAGGTTTGAAAACGGATTGATTGAAAATGAAGTGGATCATATTTTTTACGGAGTAAGCGACGAATCTCCCGTTCCAAATCCAAATGAAGTGGAAAAATGGAAATATTCTTCAGCAGCCGTTCTAAAAAATGATATCAAAATGAATCCTGAAAAATATACAGCCTGGTTTAAAATAGCCATGGAAAAAAATCTCCTGGGAGATCTTATTAAAGATTAATTAATGCCATGATAGAAACAATAATAGTCATAACATTCTTTATTGCCATGGAAGGTGTAGCATGGTTTACGCATAAGTATATAATGCATGGTCTGCTCTGGAGTTTGCATAAAGATCATCATCGCCGTGAATACGAAGGCTTCTTCGAAAAAAACGACTTCTTCTTTCTTTTCTTTGCCATTCCCGGAATCATCTGCCTGATCTTGGGTCTCCCCGATTTTACACTTGTTTTCTTTGCCGGAGTCGGAATTACATTGTACGGAATTACTTATTTTCTCATACATGATGTACTTGTACACCAGCGATTAAAACTTTTCCGAAATACAAATAACAAATACCTGCTTGCACTTCGTCGTGCACATAAAATTCATCACAAACATCTCGGAAAAGAAAATGGAGAATGTTTCGGGATGTTGTTGTTTCCGGGAAAGTATTTTGAGACTGGTCATTAGATTCTGGCTGTTAGCTGTTAGCCATTAGCTGTTAGATGTTTGGTGTTAGTCATTAGATTTTAGATATTAGACAGGAGGCATTAGACAGAAGACAAATAAAGACATAAAACAAAATGCCATATACATACTTACTAATTGACTTACTTGCAATCTCAGTTCCCCTTATTTTTAGTTTTCATCCGCGAATAAATCTTTACAGGAAATGGAAAGCGCTTATCCCTGCTTTGCTGATTACCGCAACCGTTTTTATTATTTGGGATATTTATTTTACCGCGAAAGGCGTCTGGAGTTTTAATAGTGACTACCTGACCGGAATTCAAATTGCGAATCTTCCTCTTGAAGAGATATTGTTTTTTATCTGTATCCCTTATGCATGTGTGTTTACTTACTATTGCATTTCGTTGTGGACAGAACAAAAGAGAAAAGCTTCTCCGGGCTTTACTATTTCACTAATTGTTCTTTTGATATCTACTGCCACTTACTATTCTGACCGGGCCTATACATCTGTCACTTTCTATAGTTGTGCTATTTTACTTTTTTACATTGCTAATATTCGTAAAGCTGCCTGGCTTGGAACGTTTTATTTTTCATGCTTGTTCCTTTTGATTCCATTTTTCATTTGCAATGGCATTTTAACCGGAACAGGAATTGAAAGCGCCATTGTCAGGTATAATGATTCGGAAAATATGGGAATCCGGTTTTATACCATTCCGGTTGAAGATACTTTTTATGGAATGCTGATGATATTAATGAATGTTTCGCTTTTTGAATATTTCAGTAGACATAAATCATAGATTTAATATGTCCCGTTTTTTGTACTCTGAAAAAGTTCAACTGTTACTTTTCGACGTCGACCAGCAATGAAATATTTCATCAACGGGTTGAGATAAAAAATAATTCTCTACCCTAATATTTTGATAACATTGAAACCGATGATAATACACGATATCAAAGTCAAATGGTGACTAAACAAATCGTTTACATGGCCCCAAATTGCAGATAATTTCAGGGTTTCCGCCACTTGTACACTTTCACTTTTTGACCTATCTTTAAAAAATCAAATTAACCCGCGGCTCTGTCAATGTTTTCCAGATTTTTACTTACCTGCCTGATTGCTCTTTCTGCATATTCAGTAAAATCACAAATTACTTTTCAAAAGATCTTTGGCCCCGACACCTATTGTCCGTATGCAAGCGCTAATTCAGATGGAACCATTATTTGTACCGTTGATACCGCGGGAACCGTAAATTACAAGTTCAGTTCTTATGGAAACGTTTTATGGAAAAAAGAAATTCCCATAAACGGAAATGTAATCCCTGC
>CAZAON010000100.1:0-9133 GCA_964486655.1 uncultured Flavobacteriales bacterium | reverse complement strand
TATTTTTGCAACCCCCAACATATACATATGAGCAACGATCTAGAGAATGGCCAGAAGTTTTACAACGATGTCATTTCATACTTTGACAAAGCAGCCGCATTAACTGATTTTGAACCGGGCCTGTTAAATCAAATCAGAATTTGTAACAGTATTTATAAATTTTATTTCCCGCTGGAAGTAGACGGTAAGCTCGAAGTAATAGAGGGAATTCGTGTCCAGCACAGTCATCATAAAACTCCGACCAAAGGAGGTATCCGGTACAGCGAATTCGTGAACGAAGATGAGGTGAAAGCACTGGCGACATTAATGACTTTCAAATGTGCCGTAGTTGATGTGCCGTTCGGAGGTGCAAAAGGAGGAGTAAAGATCAATCCGTTCCAGTACACACCAAGGCAACTCGAGAGAATCACCCGTCGCTACACAACCGAACTAATCAAGAAAAACATGATTGGTGCAGGTGTTGACGTCCCGGCTCCGGATTATGGAAGTGGTCCGCGTGAAATGGCATGGATCGCTGATACTTATGCAACATTCAAATACGATGATATAAATGCTCTTGGTTGTGTTACCGGTAAGCCACTCGGACAAGGCGGTATTCACGGTCGTACAGAGGCAACGGGTCAGGGATTATATTTTGGTGTTCGCGAAGCATTGAGTAACGCTGAGGATATGAAGGCAATCGGACTCACACCCGGAATTGCAGGAAAGCGAATCATTGTTCAGGGTCTCGGAAATGTGGGATTTTATTCGGCGAAGTTCTGTATGGAAGGCGGCGGCTTGATTACCGGAATTGCAGAGCGTGAAGGTGGTATATTCAGTGAAAAAGGACTTGATGTGGAAGCCGTATTTAAGCATCGTAAAGAAACAGGTTCGATTCTGAATTATCCGGGTGCGAAAAATATTGCAAACCCAATGGAGTTGCTCGAAATGGATTGTGATATATTGATTCCTGCAGCACTCGAAAACCAGATTACCAAAGACAACGCACCACGTATCAAAGCAAAGATCATTGCCGAAGGCGCGAATGGTCCTGTTACCAAAAACGGAGAAGTTGTTCTCAATCAGAAAAATGTTTTAATCATCCCTGATCTTTATCTGAACGCAGGTGGTGTGACAGTTTCATATTTCGAATGGCTGAAAAATCTTTCACACGTTCGTTTTGGTCGTATGGAAAAACGTTTCCACGAAATGTCAAACAACGATCTTATTTCCGCTGTCGAAAAAATTACCGGCAAATCGCTTGAGTCACATCAGAAGAGAGCTCTTACTCATGGAGCCGATGAAATCGATCTTGTTCGTTCCGGACTAGAAGAGACAATGATTTTCGCCTACAACGAAATACGTGAAATCAAAAAAAGCGATAAGCGTATTGAAGATCTGCGTACAGCGGCATTTGTTTCAGGTATTAAGAAACTTGGAGTGTCGTATCAGGCGCTGGGAATATTTCCGTAAAAAATTACGAATTACAAATTACGAATTACTAATATTAATTTTTAAATAAGTCAATTACAAATAAAAGGGCTCTGAAATTCTTCAGAGCCCTTTTTATTTTGCTATTAGCTAATTTGTAATTTAATTATTGATATTAGTAATTCGTAATTCGTAATTAAATAATAAGCATTGCATCCCCATAACTATAAAAGCGATACTTCTCTTTTACAGCAACTTTGTAAGCATGCATCATATTTTCGTAGCCTCCGAAAGCGGCAACCATCATTAAAAGGGTTGACTCCGGCATGTGGAAGTTTGTGACCATGCAGTTTGCAACACTGAATTCGTAAGGAGGAAATATAAATTTATTTGTCCATCCGTCGAAAGGCTTCATCTCACCCTGTGTTGAAACAGAAGATTCAACCGCACGCATAACCGTTGTTCCGACTGCACAAATTCTTTTCTTGGCAGCTTTCGCTTTGTTTACTACGTTACAGGCCTCCTGTGTGATGATCACCTGTTCAGAATCCATTTTATGTTTGGTGAGATCTTCAACCTCGACCGGACGAAAAGTTCCCAGTCCGACGTGCAGTGTTACTTCGGCAAAATTTACACCCTTAAGTTCGAGACGCTTTACCAACGGCATGCTAAAGTGCAATCCGGCTGTCGGTGCTGCAACGGCACCTTCATGACGGGCAAATACCGTCTGGTAACGTTCAACATCTTCCGGCTCCGCTTTACGTTTGATGTATTTCGGAAGCGGAGTATTACCTAAAATGGTAATTGTTTTTTTGAACTCTTCATAGGGGCCGTCAAAAAGGAAACGCAATGTTCTTCCACGTGAAGTCGTATTGTCAATTACCTCGGCAACGAGTAAATCGTCGTCACCGAAATAAAGTTTATTTCCGATACGGATTTTGCGGGCCGGATCAACAAGCACATCCCAAAGTCTGCTTTCACGGTTTAATTCGCGAAGAAGAAATACTTCGATCTTAGCTCCGGTCTTTTCTTTATTTCCATAAAGACGGGCAGGAAACACGCGAGTATTGTTTACAACCATGGTGTCACCTTCGCCAAAGTATCCAAGAATGTCTTTAAAGTGTTTGTGTTCGATTTTGCCGGTTTTGCGGTCGAGAACCATTAACCTGGCATCCTCCCTGTTTTTTGCCGGATGGGTTGCAATCAGGCTGTCAGGAACATGCACTTTAAATTGAGACAATTTCATGGTTAGATGGTTTTTGGAAGAGGTGGTTTTGGTAATGCCTCTTTGGATTAGCGGGCGGCAAATATAATGTACCGATACCCCCCTTGTAAAGGGTTTTCGGTAATATTTTTTTTCGAATAATTATGATTGAACCTGTTCTTTATCAGTTAGTTGAAGTAAAAACTGTTCAGGACTCACTGATTCTGAAACTGAATACTTGCCGATTCTTGTCCGTCTCAACGCCGAAAGGTAGCCTCCGGTGCCTAATTTCTTTCCAAAATCATGAGCCAGGGAACGGATGTAGGTCCCTTTCGAACAAACAACTTTAAATGATATTTCGGGAAGTTGGATTCCGGTTATTTCAAATGTAGAAATGGTTATTGTATGCGCTTTTAATTCAAATTCATCGCCTCTTCTGGCTTTATCATAAGCCCGCTGGCCGTCAATTTTTTTAGCCGAATGAATCGGTGCCGTCTGCTGCTGTTCTCCGATAAACGATTCTGCAGCCTCATGAATCATGGAGTTTGTGATGTGATCGTAGGGAAGAAAATTTTCAGGAGTTTTCTCCAGATCGAAAGACTCTGTTGTCGCTCCGATTGTGATAGTGCCTGTATATTCCTTTTCTGCCGATTGTATTTCACTGATCTGTTTAGTCATTTTTCCCGAACAAAGTATCAGCAATCCGGTTGCGAGCGGATCAAGTGTACCTGCATGCCCGACTTTGAAATTTTTAAGCTGACTTCTTTCTGAAACCGGCAATTCTCTTCGTCTTTCTTCGAGCAATGGTTTGCGTAATTTTTTTACAACATCGAAAGATGTCCAACGCAGGGGTTTATCTATTAAAATTATCCGGTCAGCCACGAAAATTACTTTGAAAGGTTGCTTAAATCTAATTTATTATATCATCGACAAATCATATCCCATCGCATATAGACCAAGGATGATGAGTCCCACGAGGATTCGATAATATCCGAATATTCTGAATCCATATTTAGTAAGATAAGCAACAAACGAACGTATCGCAAGAACTGCAACAATGAATGCGACGATATTGCCGACAATCAGCAGTGTAATTTCCTGCTGCTGAAGTGTCCCGCCGTCTTTGTAGAAATCGAATAAGTCCTTTACAGTTGCGGCAAACATGGTCGGAACGGCAAGGAAGAATGAAAACTCTGCAGCTGCTTTTTTATTCAGCCCCTGGGTAAGTCCGCCAATGATTGTAGCTGCCGAACGTGATACACCCGGAATCATGGCTATTACCTGAAAAGCGCCAATCTTAAAAGCTTTCATGTCGGAAGGCAGATCATTCTCGCCATTGATCTCTGATTTTCGAAACCATTTATCAAGTAAAAGGAAAATAATACCTCCGACTAATAATGCAACTGCAACGATGATCACATTCTCAAGCATCTGATCAATTATCTTCTTGAAAAGCAATCCGGCAATGACAGCAGGTATAAATGCAATAAGAAGTTTACGGTAAAAAGAAAATGTTCTTTTATCGGCGACCGGAATAAATCTTTTCCAGTAGATCATCACTACAGAAAGGATAGCACCGAATTGAATAGCGACGGTAAATAATTTTGTAAAATCCTGAGAAGCAATTCCCATCATAGAAGAACCAATGATCATATGGCCGGTTGAAGATACCGGCAGAAACTCTGTCAGCCCCTCAATGATTGCAAGAATAATAGCCTGGAATAATGTCATTGATTTTGAACGATACTGTTCAAATCTTAGTCTTCAACTTTTTTCATGATAGCATATACTTCTACCACAAACCCAATAATAACGAGGGTAGGAGCAATGGTTATCCGCTGAGTATCGAAAATACTGTCGTCCCAAACAGCAGGATCTTCAGAACCGCCACCAACCATTAACATGAATCCAATAAAAATAATGGCCAGTCCGATCAGTGTCCACATGAAATTTACTTTTCCAAATGGAAAATCAACGGAATGTTTGAGTTCTTTTTTTGACATAAAAGGATGGGTATGGAGTGCAATATTAGTAAAAAGACAATTACGGATTACGAATTGAAGAGATGAACTGACGAAAATTACATATTACAAATTAGAAGCTTCCTTTTCTAATCTCTTTAGGTTTATTGTGCGTTTTTTGCATTTTTCCCAATAAACGTTAGTTGAATCTTGCTGATGATCAGACAGGTTTCAATTTATCTTTAATAAACATGGAAAAGCTTAAATCCTTGATTTGTGATACTTTCAAATCAAAGCCCTCGTAATTTGTAATTTGAATACGATCTGTAAAATTAATCCGTAATCGAATCAGTACATCTGATCAATCGGGCTCTTCAAATACCTGTTCAAAGCCATATAGGTGCTTAGTCCTGAAAGGAGAAAGCCAAAAGCGATGACGCCGCCCAATAGAATTCCAATAATTTTTAAATCGGATAACTGACCGAAGTCAGGGAACTTTTGCTGGATAAACCAGATGATTATCAGCAAAAGCAACATGCTGATTATTCCCGAAACGAATCCCTGTAAAAGTCCTTTTTTCAGGAAAGGCCATCTGATGAAGCCTTTGGTTGCCCCCACAAGTTGCATGCTTTTAATGAGAAAACGTTTTGAGTAAAGCGAGAGGCGAATTGTATTATTGATAAGTACCACTGCGACGAATAATAAAAGCGCACTGAATACCAGGATGATCATGGCTATTGCACGGAAGTTTTTATTCATTTTTTCAACCTCATTCTGCTGGTAGACTACCTCTATCACTTCTTTATTACCCTGGAGTACTTCCTTAATTTTTTGCAAGCTGTCGGCATGTGCATATTCGGCATTGATATTTACATCAATGGTTGCCGGAAGCGGATTTGATTCAATCATGCTAACGGCGTCTTCTCCAAGATCCGCTTTAAGACGGGCTAAAGCTTCCTCTTTTGAAATATAAACTGTGGAACGCACGTAAGGAAGTTTTTCCAAACGCTGCATAAAAACTGTCAGTTGTGCATCATTCACATTGTCGTTCAGGAAAATATTAAGCTGTACATGCTCTTTTACGTAATCGGAAATTTTCTTAGCGTCAAGCACCATCAGGCCCAGTAATCCGAGCATGAAAAGCACAAGCGTTACGCTTATGACCGATGAAACATAGGACGAGGTAAGTCTTTTGCCTCCGGATTTTTGTGGTTCGATAGCTGACATTGAGTAAGGGCGAAAGTAGATAAAGTTCTTCGCCATTCACCCTATTAAATGGAGCCAATCGTGTTATTTTTCTACATTCGCATGTTAATCATTAACGAAGAATGCAGTCCCGAAATTTCGGGTGAATAATGACTCAAGCTGAGCTAATCCGAAGTAAGAATCTGCCTCATTCTTCAATCTTCAATTTGCATTCGTCATTATAAATATGGAATATAATTTTAGAGATACCGAAAAAAAGTGGCAGCAGTACTGGAGTCAAAATAAGACCTATAAGGCCCGGGAAGATAAATCAAGACCGAAGTGTTATGTACTTGATATGTTCCCATATCCATCAGGCTCAGGACTCCATGTCGGACATCCGCTTGGATACATAGCATCCGACATATACGCCAGGTATAAGCGACTGATGGGTTATAACGTTTTGCATCCGATGGGATATGATTCATTCGGATTACCTGCAGAACAGTATGCGATTCAGACCGGACAGCATCCTGCTGTTACAACTGCTGAGAATATCGGCAGATACCGTACTCAACTCGACAACCTGGGCTTTTCGTACGACTGGGATCGGGAAGTAAGAACTTCTGATCCCTCTTATTACAAATGGACACAGTGGATTTTTATTCAGTTGTTTAATTCATGGTATAATCGTGATACCAACAAAGCGGAATCAATAGATAAGCTTGTTGATCAGTTTCGCGATACGGGAAATGTAAATGTTAATGCAGCCGGTGATCAGGTTGAAATGTTTGGTGCTGACGAATGGCTTTCGTACGAAGAAAAGAAGCAACAGGAAATTTTACTTAAATACCGACTGGCATTTCTTTCCGAGACAACTGTAAACTGGTGCCCAGCCCTGGGAACCGTTTTGGCAAATGAAGAGGTAAAGGATGGAGTAAGCGAACGTGGTGGTTATCCTGTCGAACGAAAACTGATGAAGCAATGGAGTCTGCGAATTTCAGCTTATGCTCAGCGTTTACTCGACGGATTGGATACTATTGATTGGACTGATTCCATAAAAGAGCAACAGCGAAACTGGATTGGCAGGAGTGAAGGCGCTCTTGTGCGTTTCAAACTGGAAAAAGGTCATCAGGAAATCGAAGTATTTACAACGCGTCCAGATACAATTTTCGGAGCCACATTTATTACGCTTGCGCCGGAAAATGAGCTGGTAGAAATAATTACTGCAAAAGAATACAGAGAAGAAGTCATGTCTTACGTTGTTGAAGCTTCAAACAGAAGCGAAAGGGAACGCATGGCTGAAGTGAAAAAAATTACCGGTGTCTTTACCGGTGCATATGCCATTCATCCTTTTACCGGAGCAAAAATTCCGGTCTGGATTGGCGACTATGTGTTAGCCGGTTATGGAACTGGTGCTGTAATGTCGGTTCCGGCTCATGATTCAAGGGATTATGCTTTTGCGAAGCATTTCAAAATTCCGGTTGTAGAAGTCGTGAGCGGAGGTGATATTTCCGTCGAATCATATGATGCAAAGGAAGGAACACTTATTAATTCTGATTTTCTTAACGGACTAACGGTTAAGGATGCGATAAAGAAAGCCATTCACGAAATAGAAAATAAAAACATCGGTAAGGGAAGAATTAATTTCCGCATCCGCGATGCTATTTTCGGTCGTCAGAGATATTGGGGAGAACCGATACCGATTTATTATAAGGACGGAATACCTGTTCCCGTCGAAGTAAATGACCTGCCAGTTGTTTTACCTGAAGTAGACAAATTTCTTCCGACAGAAACAGGAGAACCGCCACTTGCACGCGCAAAGGATTTTACCTACAAAGGTTATCCGATAGAGGCAACGACTATGCCCGGTTGGGCCGGATCTTCCTGGTACTTCTTGAGATATATGGATCCGAAAAACGAGAACAGATTTGCTTCAGAAGAAGCACTCGAATACTGGCAGAGTGTGGATCTTTATCTCGGAGGAGCGGAACATGCGACCGGACATTTGCTATATGTTCGTTTCTGGACTAAGTTTCTGCATGATACCGGTTATCTAAAAATTGATGAGCCTGCAAAAAAACTAATCAACCAGGGAATGATCCAGGGCAGGTCAAGTTTAGTGTATCGTATTAAGGACAGCAATAAGTTTGTTTCGAAAGGTCTTGCATCGAATTATGATACAACTCCGATTCACGTTGATGTTAATATTGTCGAGAACGACGTTCTGGATGTGGAAGCATTCAAGAACTGGAGAGAAGACTTTTCAAATGCGGAATTTATTCTGGAAGATGGAAAGTATGTATGCGGACATGAAATTGAGAAAATGTCCAAGCGATGGTATAACGTCGTGAATCCGGATGATATGGTTGAAAAGTACGGAGCCGATTGTCTCAGGCTATATGAAATGTTTCTCGGTCCGCTCGAACTTTCAAAACCATGGAATACTAATGGCATTTCCGGTACTTCAAACTTCATTCGTAAGTTATGGAAGCTATACCACAAACAAGTTGATTCAAATCTTGTTTTTCATGTTACTGACGAAAAGCCGTCAAAGGAGGAATTCAAAGCACTACACCGTACAATCAAGAAAGTTAAAGAAGACATTGAACGGTTTTCATTTAACACCTCAGTAAGTACGTTTATGATTTGTGTAAATGAGCTTACAGATATGAAGACAAATAAGCGACAGATACTTGAGCCCCTTGCCATAATCGTTTCACCTTATGCTCCGCATATAGCGGAGGAATTATGGAATTTGCTTGGACACAAAGAGTCCATTACAAATGCTTCATTCCCTGCATTCAATGAAGAGTATCTTGTCGAATCTGAGTTTGCTTATCCTGTATCTGTGAACGGGAAAACAAAATTCAATATTCAATTCGCGCTTTCTAAAACGAAAGAGGACATTGAAAAGGAAATTCTCGATACCGATGAAGTAAAACGGATACTGAACGGTCAGGCCCCGAAGAAGGTGATTGTGGTGCATGGGAGGATTGTTAATATTGTTGTTTGAGCATTGCAAATTGATTTTGCCTGGCGATTTTGAAGAATTTAATTACGTCCCGAAGTTTCGGGATACAAATTACGAGGACCTTGAATGAGCGGGTGGAAGTATTGAGGGTGATGCATATAGTCAATTACAAATTACAAATTAAAAATTACGAGGGCTTCGTAGCGGATTGATCATCCAATCAAGGTCCTCGTAATTTGTAATTTGTAATTCCACCCCCTCTGCAACTCTCATCCCCCGACATCATCCAATCAAGGTCCTCGTAATTTGTAATTTGTAATTTGTAATTTGTAATTTGTAATTCTACCCCTTCAACCGCTCCCATCCCCCGACATCATCCATTCAAGGTCCTCGTAATTT
>CAZAON010000099.1:0-7505 GCA_964486655.1 uncultured Flavobacteriales bacterium | reverse complement strand
GAAATTCAACTAAGCAAGAACGACACGCTATACATTTTTACTGATGGTTTTGCTGATCAGTTTGGTGGTGAAAATGGGAAAAAGCTAATGACAAAAAAGTTCAAGGAAATATTACTTTCTATTCAACATCTAAGCATGATTGACCAGAGAGACTTTCTTGCAGGCTATTTTGACAAATGGAAAAACGGTAATGAACAAGTTGATGATGTTCTTGTGATCGGAATTAAAATTTAGAATGGATAACCGATCGCGATATTCCATATCAAATTTTCCCTTCGCCATTGTGAATTTCCAAATGATATCTTGTCAATAACCCATCTTTCCGATTCCGGCAGCCATGGCTTGCGTAATGGGAAAGCGACATCTAACCGAAGTATAATAAATGTAAAATCGAATCTCAATCCGAATCCTGAGCCAACTGCTAATTCAGAATAGAACGTGTTCTTATTGAATTTACCCCCGCTTCTTTGCGGGTCATCATTTACCAGCCAAATGTTTCCTGCATCGGTGAAAAGTGCACCCTTAAAACTTTTTATAATATCAAACCTGTATTCCAAACTCGATTCCAGAATAATATCTCCGGCCTGATCGATTGAGACGGTACTAAGGCTATCAGGTACTACATATGTTCCCGGACCAATAGACCTGGAAAAGAACGATCTTATACTGCTTGGTCCGCCCGAAAAATATTGCCTGTTATAGGGCATTGTTGTTGAGTTTGTATAAGGAATTCCTAACCCGGCAATAAGCCGGATTCCGATCTGACTCGTTTTTGAAAAATTATAAAAATACCTGAATTCATTTCGCAATCTCGCGAACTGGGAATAAGGAACGCCAAGTAATTTATACGGACCACTTTCTGACATTGATGAGCTATTACTGATATTAGCAATTAGCGTTGTTAGATTGCCGGAAAAGTCAATGCTTTCCGCTAAATAATAAATATGCTTTCTGTTTTTAATATTGAAATTACTGTAAACAATGCCATAACTGCCACCTATTATAAACTGTTCTTCAAAACTTTTTCGAACTGTCGGATTTTCCTGAAGGTATTCCTCAAAGTCGGCTGTTGAATTTAACAAATTAGTGTAGCTTAAGTCTATTACTCTGAGTGAATGTGAAATTTTTTCGCCTTTTCTCCAGTTATAACCTAATGATACGTTGAATGATTGCAAATCATAAAGCTGCACTCTTGAGTAAACTCCGATTCCTGCAGAAATAATTGTTTTGGGAAAAATTGATTTTTCGTCTTTCTTTATAAATTTAAATGGAACAAATTTGGGTAAAGTCAGTGACGCATTCAAAGAAACCTGAAAAGATGTTTGACCTTTTGAATCTCCTTTTAATTGGGTTTCAAAATTTCCGGCCAATGTTAAAGTGAAAAGTTCAGCACTACCGAATATATTTTTATCCTTGTAACTAAGCTTAAGTCCGGGGCCCGTAAAGCCGGTACTTTTAATTGCCGCATTAACTTCGGCGCTTAATGAAATTTTCTTAAACGGAGTTAATAATATGCTCGCGTTCATTTTGCCGTTTATCGAATCCTCAGGCATAAATTTCACAATGGCAAATTTATAAATTCCAATTCCCATCAGGTGCCTGATTGTATTGTAGTGATCATTTCGGGAATATAAACTATCTTTTTCGAGAAAGATGGCGTTTGAAATTGTTACCGGATTAAACTGATGCTTTTCAGCGAGGAAATAATACTGACCGAATTTCATAGTATCAGGATTATAGTCGCTGATTGAGTAATCGTCAAGAACATAAATGTCATTCAACGTGAATTTTTTTGCTGCCAATGCGGGCATTTCCGGTTTTAATTTTAAGCGGACAGCAACCTGCAGTGGTGTAGACATTGTATCTGCAGTGAAAAGCAAATAATCAGAATGAAAATAATAGTAACCTTTTTCTTTTAAAATACTGTCGATTCGAAAACGCTCATTCTCAAAATCCTTTAGATTATAAACTTTCCCGGGTTTTAAAATTGAATGATTTTGTAATCTGCTAATTTCTCCCAGGATTCCATTTTGTTCCTGCGGATAGTTGATGGATTTTAGCGTATATGGTTTACCGGGGAAAATTTTGAAAAGAAGTTTAGCAGTTTTTCTGCCACTGTCAACTTCGAAAATTGTTCCTGAACTAAAATGCCCCCTGTTTTGAAGGTTATTGTCAAATGCCTGAGCTACATATGCAGGGTCCATGTCTTCAAGATAGGCAGGAGCTTCACCCAATTTATATTTCATCCAATACCAGAATCCTTTCTCCTGTTTAGGTTCGGGAATCAAATTATGTAAACATAAGCCCGGTCTCATCCATAAAAACTTTCTGTTAGGCTTAACCGGTACAATTTCAATCAGGTCATTTTTAACGGCATTAGGTTTATATAATGTCTTTGTAGTATCAAATTTTATAGTCTGACCGGTATATAAATGCATTCCCGGACTTACCTTTCTCAGTCCGGTGCAACTTGTGAGCAGCAATAGAAAAATTGAGGTAAATAAGATTGAATATAAAATTCGTTGCTTATGCACTAATTAATTTTTAATAATTATACTCTTCCCTGACCCTATTTCGTAATTTCATTTGTTTGTCCGGCTGCACGGCTATTTTTCGGCCATAAACTATCTAATTCCTTTTCGAATATTACTGCAATTCCGCTGTATGAAATGTCTCCGTCAAAAGGATCATAGGCATTTTGATAATACGCCCTTAACTTATATTCACCTGATTCGGTCAGACTGTAAATAACAGCGAACTGACCATAACCCTGAGTAGTTGTACTTCCGGTATTGTCCTTTTTCGATCCATTAATTCCGAAAGAGTTTTCAGCTTCAACCGTGATTCTGTCATTGAATAATTTTTTAGAAACCTGAATATCCATTTCGGTTCGCATATCACCTGATCCTCCAGAGTTATCCTCGTAGCTTGTTATTCCGAAATTTACATCAACCCCGGTGATATATCTTCCGGATACATTGTTTAACTGGCTGGCCAGGATACCATTTACGCTGTTGCGGGCTGCAGTAGATGCAAGATTACTGGAGCTATTCGTGTTATCCATCGGACTATCGGCAATAAATGCGCCTGCAACCAACAAACCAAAAACCTGCTTATTTAACTGATCAGCCATATCAGGAGAATTGAGTTGTCGTAGTTTAGCTTCCACCAACTGATTATCGGAGAGATATTGCGGCGGTAAAGAAATATTAAAGCTGATCTCCGGACGGGATATTAATCCGCGGATATTTAGTTTTACTTCATAAGGAAGTCGTCTGTTAAATAACTTCTTCTCTTCCTCGCTCATTGATGTTGATTCGTTTGCGACAAGTGCAACAGAAGTAGTTCTGACAACATATTCGGCAGTAATATTCATGTCTCCGTCCATTGGCCTTCCAGACCAGGCAATAGTACTGCCGGGCTTAATTGTGAAATCCTTTTTTACAAGATCATAAAATGACAATTGATAAGTACCGGAAGTAACTTCATACACTCCGTTTATCGTTTTCTCACCATTTGCATTCGACACTATGTCCAATTTTGCCCCACCTTTTACTGTGAGGTAATCACCGGATTTAGGATCAACATCTATCGTAAATTGAACACCCTTATCGAGGAAAATCCTTGCTTTAAGATTCAATCCCTTAATACGTGACATAATGGAGTCTGTCACATACTCAGCATCTTTAACCATTAATGTTGTATCAATAACATTTGCTGAATCCAGAAATTCAACAATGCCTTCTGATGTAACCAGCTTGAGTTCACTTCCGGGCAATGCGTAAGTGAGATTTGTAATACTGTCAATTTGAATGCTTGCATCAACAACAGGACTCTTTAAGTCACCTGTTAATTGTACATCGGCTCCCATTGAAAGCTTTCCGTAAAACATAGGATTATCATCCTTGGTGCTATTGATTGGTTGAAATTCCTTTGCAGAAAATTTGAGATCGAATTCAACTTTCTTAAAATTATTTGTCAATACATCTCCTTCAATTTTTAGCTTTTTGGAATGAATGTCCTCCACAATAAAATTTTCAAAATGAACGCCCTTATTACTCAGGAGTATTTTATCATTATTTAATTTAGCGTAAAAATTCAGGCTATTGACTTTCAAAGCGGCATCTTTGAAATTTAATTCACCAAGAATTTCGGGCTGCTCTAAATTGCCGGAGATATCAATTTCCCCAATGAATTTTCCGCTCATTTCCGACAATGACCCAAAAGTAAATCTTTCGAAATTACCTAAATTGTTTATGTCAATTTTTGAATTAAGGTCTAATACAATTGATTGAGGATTCTGAGCTATTGTCCCATTGAGTAATATTTTGTCCTCCTTATTTACAAGTCCGCTTTGAATATTCAGAATACCATTAACAGCACTAATATTTAATGAAAGATTTCCTATAAGCGAATCCAGTATGTGTAAATCAGTGATATCCAGATTCGCATTAATATCCTTTACACCGGGAAAAAACGGAAAAACAATTTCTCCATTCAGTTCTCCTTTAACAAACTTAGCTCCGCTTTCAAACATTTCGGATTTATTTTGAAAACTGACCACACTGATTAAATCCTGAATTAAAAATTTTTCAAACTTCAATATTTGATTACGCCCTTCTGAAAATATTCCAAATGATTTCTCCTTATTTGAAAATATAAAGTTTTTAGAATTATAAACCGAATGATTGCGGTCTTTTCCTCCGGTTCGATATTCGAAATAATTATCCGGTTCGACATTCCAAGATTGACCATCAAGAATTAATCCTTCGGGTAAAAAACTTATGCTGAAATTATCCTCACCAATCTCCAGTTTATTTGCAAAATAATACCTGTGTGCATCTGATGAATCATTGACACTGATTTCGGACTTAAAGCTACCGTGATCAAGTTCCTCACTAATCCTGAGCTTTTTAGCATAGAAGTTATTATAAACAGCTTTCTCGCAGATTAAATCCAAATTAAGTTTTGTGCCAGTTCCATTTAATTTCATTTTTAGTGAATCAAAAACAACACCTGCATAATTTAGTCGCGGCAACCCCAATACAATTGAAAGATCATTATTATCACTTGAATAATTTCCGTCGAATTTATTTATGTTGAGTTCACTCAACTTTGAATCGAAGAGATTAATGATATCATTCGGAGCATGAACATTGACTTCAAAAGATATATTTTTACCGGGCTGAATGACTTTTTCGCCATCAGTACCCAGATACTTTTTAAACGAAGTTAATATGGTCTCGGGGAGGCTATCTGCTGTAATATTGCTACGGACCCAACCGTCAATTACATCGGAATGTAAATTCAGCCCGACTCCTGACGATGCGGAGGTTAAATTAATATCAATATTTTTTACAGGCATAGTTTTCCTGTCATTATAGAGCGTTGTATTTGAAAGAAGCAGACTGCATTGAGCATTATTAAGACTTTCAAATTCCAGCTCCGCTTTTAGATTTGTAGATAATGAAAATTCCTTTTCGGAGAAATTAAGTTTGTTTAAGTTTAATCCGGTAATATCCGAGATCACTGAAATTCGCTTTCTTTTATTTTGCAGGTCTATTTCGGCGTTAAGATCGAAGGTCATGGATGAGTCTGCGGAATTAATTTTCAGATTGTGCGAATTGCCATTCATCTCACTATTGATCTGAATATCCTTGTACCTGTACGAATTAAAAACCGCATCAGCAATAGCCAGGCTTGCTGTTCCATAAAACAAACTGTCATTTACGCGGGAGATTGATGCTTCTCCGGAGAGGTTTACTTTCCCGTACAGAGTGTCTTTCAGAATTCTGCCGGCAAGAATATCATTTGCATTAAACTCAATATTGACAGAGTCTTTTGCCTGCTTTTGTTTTTGATAAAATGCGCTTAGATGAACCTTTCCAAAGTCTGTGTCCAACTGCATTTCCGATGAAAGAGAGTCAACTTTCCCTTTAATTGAGCCCTTTAAAACAATCGATTCGGGTAAATTAAGTCCGGTAAAAGTTTCGGGTCCGGCGAATTTTAAAAGATCCGACTTGCTCGTAGAACATAAATCTATGTTTGTATTAATCCAAAGCTTGTTTATGTCGGGTAGTCCTTTAAAATTACCATGAGCTTTGAAAAAAGTGCTTCCCGGAAGAGACAACTCAATGTTTTGCACCTCCAAATCACCGATTTTACCGCCGGCTTTTGCTTCTAATGATATTACTCCGTCACCAAACTTCTTTATCAAATCATTATCTGCCGGCAAAACGGCAAACAATTTAGCATCAGACACGTCTAAGTCAGCTTTTCTAACATCCAGCACAACATGACTTTCCTGTGGTTTTGTCAACAAATCATTAAAAGTGGAATAAGACATTTGTGCATCTCCCGATAAATTGCTCCGGGAAGATTTGATTTGTAATTTTTTTAATTCAGCCAAGCGTTCATTAAACCTTGCTTGAACAGATAAACTTTCCAAATGAAAACCACAACTTTCGATAAAGTCCAATGTATCTATATTGGCATTTAAACCCATGGGAGAAATTTGGAATTCTGTTATCCGGGTATTTAATCTTTGAAGATCGATGTGTCTGCTATCAAATACATTTTTGATTTTTGCAAAGTCTTCGTCATCATATTTTAAATTGGTTTTGGCTATTGAAAAACTTTTTACGGCAATTTCCCATTCGGGGAATAAATCAGCAATCACGGTCGTTCTAAATTCCCGGTCTGCAATAAGAACAGAATCATTGGCGGATAAAATACTGCTACCTTCATTCTTCGGCTTCTTTGTGCTTACTTTTAAATCGGAGTTTGCTAAATAAAACTCATCAATTTGAATAAGGTTTTTTGTCAAATCAAAATCCTTTATTGTAGTCTTCATATCTCCAAGAGAGACCTTTACATCAAATCCGGATTTGAAATCTGAATAGGATAAATTTATTTTTTTCAATTCTATTGCATCAAATTTCATGAACCATGAATCAGGTGCTTTTGAAGTATCGGCGACTTCGGGTGAAAAGGCATCGAGGATAAACTGGAAATTAAAATTCTCCTCAGTTTCCTTTCTGGAAATATGTGCGACTAGATTATCGAATTCAACTCTGTTTATTATAACTCTATTTTTTAAAAGCTCAAAAATGTCAATGTCCGCTGAAAGTGATTTCAGATAAAGTAAGGTGTCTTTTCTCTGATCCCGAACGAAAAGTTCCGCGAGCTCGACTTTTGTGGGTATCGAGATTTTGATCGATTTAATAGATATCTCAGTACCCGTCTTTGAACGAATTGAACTGACGAACTTTTGGGCAATATAAGTTTGGACAGATGGTATATTTAAAATCAGAATGACGGAGATGACCAGAACAATAAAAACAGCGAGTATTCTGAGTATTACTCTTAAAATACGTGGCCATTTGCGACCCTTGTTTGACATCTCGCTTTTCATAAAACCTGACAAGTTCAATCTACGAAGAAAATCGCCAAATGTCCAGTCCGTTTACCAGGCATTTTAACACGTATACAGAGTTAATAAGCCC
>CAZAON010000098.1:0-26603 GCA_964486655.1 uncultured Flavobacteriales bacterium | reverse complement strand
TTTCTTCTGTGCCTGCTTTTGTTCAGCTTGTTTTTGTTCGTCTTGTTTCTGCTCCTGCTGCTGCTGCTGTTGCTGATCCTGTTTTTGATCTTTCTTATCTTTATTCTCCTGGTTCTTGTCGTTTTTATTCTGTTGCTGTTGCTGTTGTTGTTGCTGCAACTTTGACTGGGCATAAGCCAGGTTATACCTGGTATCATTGTCTTTCGGATTCAGTTTTAAAGCCTGCTTATATGATTGGATACTTTCGTCATATTTTTGGTTCTTTAAATAAGTATTTCCAAGATTGTGATATGTTTTGGCAAGTTGTTCTTTGCTGGCCGATTTATTAGCGGCCGCTGTCTGAAACTGTTCTTTTGCTTCTTCTACTTTACCTTCCTGGTATAAGGTATTTCCGAGGTTATAATTTCCGATGAAAGTATTTTCCTTCGTTTCAAGTGACTTTCGGTAATTTGCTTCCGCTTCCTTATACTTTTTTTGCTCATACAATTTGTTTCCGTCATGTATAAGCTTTTTTGAAGTTTGTCCAAACACCATTTGGCTCATAATAAGCAAAACAAAAAACAGATATTTTCTAATTCTGAGTTCCATCTTATTTTTTCTTTTCATTAAAGAGATTCAACTTCTGAATGAAACGGCTTCTTTTTTCTGTAAGCGAATATTCGAGTAGTAATAATAGTAGTCCGGCGGCCAGAAAATACTGAAACCTGTCTTCATAACCCGTGAACTGTTTAGTACCAAACGATTTTTTCTCCATTTTGTTGATCTGACTTAATATTGAACTAAGTCCGTCATCGCTGTTTGTTGCCTGGATGAACACTCCTTTACCCTCAGCGGATATTCTCTGCAGGGTCAGCGGCTCTAATTTAGTAATAACTGTATTTCCTTCTTTATCTTTAAGAAAATCCTGGTACCCGTTGCGATAAACCGGAATCGGAGCACCATCTGGCGATCCCATACCAATTGTATGAATGACAATGCCTTTTTCATTGGCCTTCTTCGCCGCTTCAACAGCATCTTCCTCATGATTTTCACCATCGGTAATAATCACAAGAGCTTTATGTTTATTGTCATTTCCCACAAAAGATTCGCCGGCCAGGTCAATTGCACAACCGATGCATGTTCCCTGTGTCGGTACAATATCTGTTTCGATGGATGACAGAAATAATTTTGCTGCTGCAAAGTCAGACGTAATGGGAAGCTGGACGTAGGCCTGTCCCGCAAACACAATCATTCCGATACGGTCATTCTCCAGCTTATCAATTAACCTGCTTATTGCCTGTTTCGACCTTTCAAGCCTGCTTGGCTTAATGTCCTCGGCTTTCATACTGTTCGAAACATCGAGAGCGATGATGATATCGACTCCTTCACGTTTGACTTCTTCAAGGCGGGTTCCGATTTGCGGATTTGCCAGTGCGACAATAATGAATGCGAAACCTGTTATCGTAAGTATGATTTTTAAAACCGGTTTACTGCGCGAACGATCTTCAGACAACTGATCAATAAGCTGAACATCTCCCATTCGCTTACGGGCCCTTTTTTTCCAGGCCTGCATCAGAAGAAACAGGAGTGCAATCACCGGAAGAACGGCAAGCGCATACAGATATTCAGGATGTGCGAATCGAAACATCAGGGGATACTTTTAAATAATGTTAAACGAAGGATGCTGTCGGCAAACAACAGGGTAATTGCGATAATGACAAACGGATAAAATTCTTCGGTGTGATTTCTGAATTCTGTCACAGCGATTTTTGTTTTCTCCAGCTTGTCGATAGAAGCGTAAATTTCTTTGAGCTTTGCCGAGTTTGTCGCTCTGAAATATTTGCCATCCGTTTCTTCGGCAATACGCTGAAGTCCGGCCTCGTCAATCTGAACTTCCACATTCTGATATTGAATGCCGAAAGGAGTTTTGAACGGATAAGGCGCCATGCCTCTCGTTCCGACTCCGATCGTATACACACGAATGTTAAATGTCTTCGCGATTTCTCCCGCAGTTTCAGGGGCTATGGCTCCGACGTTGTTTACGCCGTCTGTCAGCAAAATAATTACCTTGCTTTTTGCATTGCTGTTCCTGATGCGGTTAACGGCAGTAGCAAGTCCTTCGCCGATTGCAGTTCCTTCGGCAAGCATCCCCGATTCTATGCCTGACATGAGATTTTTCAGCACGGCGTGATCGGTGGTAAGCGGACATTGCGTAAAGCTTTCGCCTCCGAAAACGACTAATCCGACACGGTCGTTCGGACGACTGTCGATGAAATCAATGGCGACTTTTTTTGCGGCCTCAATCCGGTTTGGTTTCAGATCTTCCGCAAGCATACTGCTCGAAATGTCAAGAGCCATGACGATATCAATACCCTCGGTCGTAACATTCTGTCCGCTCGAATAAGATTGCGGTCTTGCAAGAGCGATAATGGCTGCAGAGAAGGCAAGTAATTTCAATATGAACGGAAGCTGATTGGTCCGTTGCCTGAAAGTTGGTTTAATACCTTTCAGTGTGGATAGGGAAGAAAAGGTGAGTGGTGCCCGCTTTTTCTTCAGATAGAAAAAGTAATACACAACCATCAATGGTATCAGGGCGAAAAGCCAGAAGAATTCAGGGTAAGCGAATTTGATATCACTCATCATGTGGTGACCTCCTTTTCTTTCTTTTCAAAATCTTCTTTCACAACAGGCCGTGTCATATTTATAAAATCATATGCGTACTGCATTGAAGTTTCATTCTCAGTTGGAATTGTAATCGCTTTTGCAAATTTCACCATGTCGGCGAGACGCAATACATATTTCAGCTTCTCTTTTTCTTCCTGCTTAATAAGATCATTTTCAAAATGACGCAAGATCTCATCTGTTGTTTGTTCCATCGCAAATACACCGAAGCGGTTTTCGATATACTGTCGAAGTGTATCTGTTATCTCGCTGAAATATTTTTTAATAAATCCTTGTTGCCAGAGTTTTTCCTGTTCAATCTGCTTCAGTTTTTCAAGAGCGATTTCATGGGCAGGTCTCGCAGGAATAACGCGCTCCGGTTTGACTGCAACTTTCTTGCGGTAGAATTTTTTGTACAGGACATAGATGATTCCCGTAATTGCAAAGAAGAGCAAGAGATATAAAAGGTAATCAAGCCATGGAAACGGAACTTCCATGATGCTCTTCAACGGCTTGATGTCTTTGGTCGTATCAACAGGAACTGTAACAACGGTCATCAGTGAAGCCTCTGTTAACAGCGTGTCTGTTTTCTTTCCTTGTTGCACGAGGAATGGCATCGGCGGAATCACATGAAATCCCGAATCAAACGAGGTTAATGTCAGCTGTTGTCTGAGTGTAAGATCTTTTTTGCTTTTATCACTTAACGTATCAATCGCTCCTCTGTTTACGATTTCGAAATGATTGAATGTATCGGCAAGTGCGGGGAAAATTACTTTGTATCCAAACGGAATATTGGCAGTTAAATTAATATGAAACTGTTCTCCGATTCTGATCTTATTTGTATCAGCTTCGGCAGTCGCTGTTAATCCGTTTGCGAAGACGGCGTTCGAATAAAGAGTGATCAGCAAAAGCAAAAATACTTTTAGCGGAATTACTCTTTTATATAGGTCAACCATATTTCGCATTATAAATTACTTTTTACTACCACGTTTTTTGAATAAGAACATTAACGGAGCGACATAAGACTGATCGGTTCTGATTTTTGTTTTGTCTACTCCGCTTCTGGAAAATGCATCATGAATTTTTCGTTCATGAGCGATCCAATTCTTTCTGTATTTTTCTCTTACAACCGCGTCGGCCGTATCAACCAGCATTATTTCTCCCGATTCGGCATCCCTCAGCCTTACCAAACCTACGTTCGGTAATTCCGTTTCGCGCTCATCGTAAATTTGCAGTGCAACGACGTCATGCTTTTTGTTTGCAAGTTTCAATGCATCCTCAAATTTTTCATCCTGGAAATCCGATATCACAAAACAAATTGACCTCTTCTTGATAACATTCCTCACGTATCGTAATCCTTCACTTATATCCGTCTCTGTGTTCGACGGCTGAAATTCAATGAGCTCTCTGATGATTCTCAGAATATGGGTTTTGCCTTTTTTAGGCGGAATAAATTTTTCAATCTTATTGCTGAAGAAAATCAATCCGATCTTATCGTTATTCTGAATCGCCGAGAATGAAAGAACTGCGCATAATTCGGTAACCAGATCTTTCTTAAACTGAGTTTTCGTACCGAAAGTGCCAGATGCACTCACGTCCACCAACAGCATTACAGTAAGTTCTCTTTCTTCTTCGAAAACTTTCACATACGGATGGCCGAATCGTGCGGTAACATTCCAGTCGATTGCACGAATATCATCACCTGCCATATATTCCCTGACTTCACTGAAAGCCATTCCTCTTCCTTTGAATGCACTGTGATATTCACCCGAGAAAATATGCGAAGACAATCCGCGTGTCTTAATCTCAATCTTACGAACTTTCTTTATGAGCTCCTGCGTTTCCAAGATTTTACTTCTTAAGGTACTTCGACTGCATTCAGAATTTCATTGATGATTGTTTCGCTGGTTACATTTTCTGCTTCCGCTTCATATGTAATGCCGATACGATGACGCATTACGTCGTGACAAACCGCACGAACGTCTTCCGGAATAACATAACCGCGACGCTTAATGAATGCGTAAGCCTTCGAAGCAAGAGCGAGATTGATACTTGCACGAGGCGACCCGCCATAGCTGATCAATTGAGATAGTTTGTGCAGATTATAATCTTTCGGAGTACGGCTGGCAAAGACAATATCGACAATGTATTTTTCAATTTTTTCATCCATATAAACCTCACGAACCATTTTTCGCGCGTTTAAAATGTCTTCTGTCTTTATAATTGGTACAATATTGATCGGTTCATTTCCAATATTCTGTCGGATGATTAATTTTTCTTCTTCTTTATTCGGATAACCGATCACAATCTTCAGCATAAAACGGTCAACCTGAGCTTCAGGAAGAGGATATGTTCCTTCCTGTTCAATTGGATTTTGTGTAGCAAGAACTAAAAACGGCTCTTCAAGTTTGAACGTTGAATCACCAATCGTTACCTGTCTTTCCTGCATCGACTCAAGCAGGGCACTCTGAACTTTTGCCGGAGCCCGGTTTATCTCATCGGCAAGGATAAAGTTCGCGAAGATCGGTCCTTTACGAACGGTAAAAGATTCCTGCCGCTGATTGTATATCATCGTTCCGATAAGATCGGCAGGTAAAAGGTCAGGCGTAAACTGAATTCTGCTGTACTTCGCATGAATCGCGGAAGCAAGCGACTTGATAGCAAGTGTCTTTGCCAGTCCGGGTACTCCCTCCAGAAGTATATGCCCGTTAGCAAGTAACCCGATCAGCAACCTTTCAGTCATGTATTTCTGACCGACAATGATCTTACCTAACTCCATCGTAACGAGATCGACAAATGCTGATTCTTTCTGAATGCGTTCGTTAATTTCTCTTATATCCATTTCTTGTTTCTATTAGTTCTATGGTTTGAACAGATTTATTTTTTAATTCCCTTAATTGTAAATGTTTGACTTTCAAGGTTAAACACATAAAGTAAAAGCTAAATGTAAGACATCATTTACACAGTGGCTAACTTTAAAAATGCCCGCAATTTTATCAAATTTTGAATTAAGCGAAAATGAATTGTTCGGTTAATATTTTGTTAAAATCATGAACAAAAATAGCTGTTTAATTCGCTTTGGTTTTCATCAATTGTTTCTGCGAAAACAGGTACAAAGAATACAACAATCCGGATATTGCCATTCCCGAAAATAGCACCAGCCACCAAGCTGTATAATGTTGTCTTGCCTCAAACATGACCTGGCCCCAGGTGGGTGTTCCCGATGGAACTCCAATGCCCAGAAACGATAATCCTGTTTCGATCAATATGGCTGCGGCAACTCCGAAAATGGCAATTGATAAAACCTGGTCTTTTAAATTCGGCAATATATGTTTAGCAAACAACCGGAAAGTCGTCATGCCTGTACTTTGTGCCGCATCTATATAGTTTAGTTTTTTCATTTGCAATATCTGTGAACGTACAATTCTTGCTATCTCTGTCCAGGATGTAATTCCGATCATAATTATGACCGTGGCAATAGACGGCTTTGTCAACGCCGCAATAGTTAGTATCAGAATAAGTCCCGGAATAGCTACGAATATCTCAACGACCCGCGAAATTATACTATCCAAAGGCAAATTAATTTTTTTGCCGTCGCGAAAATTAATTTTCAGGAAAAAGGGGAGTAAGATTATACCCAAAAATAATATCAGACTCACTATCAACTGAGCGATTCCTGAAAAGTACGTGGTCTGAAACGAGATGCTCAGTAATTCTTTTCGCAGGTAAAAAGCGTAAAACCATGCCGGTATCAGTAATAGTATTGCGATGAAAATCTGTATTCGTGATACGCGTATTCCGTAATCACCGAAAAAACCTGCAAGTCCTCCGAGAAGTAATCCAAATAGCAAGGCAATGGCTACTGAAAGTAAACCGACCAACACCGAAATTCTGGTTCCATGAATCAATTCCGCCAGCGTATCATTCCCAAGTTTACCCGTGCCTAAAAAATGTCTTTCAAAAAAAGAAAGTTCTTTCAGTTCTCCGTTCAAAATAAAATATTGTTTTTCAAATGGCGACTTATAAGAGTTTATCAGATCCGACTTTCCGGGTGAATATCTGAACGGAGCAAAAATTTTTACATCTGCAATCAGATTCCTCCAGTCAACTGAATTCAGCAGATGGTTTTCACCATTGAGTTTTATATACGCATTGTTGCTTAATGCCGGAAAATAAGAATGACCTTCTACTGATAAATAAACAGGTTTGTCGTTTGCAAGCACAGGTGCCAGTATTGCAAATATCACATAAACTAAAATAACTTTAATATAAATTGAGAATTGTTTTTTCTTTTTCATTTTTTCCTGCTGAATGAAATTCTCGGATCAGCTATCGCATAAAGCAAATCGCTGATCAGGAAAGATGATATTGTTACAATCGTCGTAAGCATAAATATTGTCGTCACTACCGGATAATCTCTTGCTGAAATACTCTGGTAGATAAGCAGACCCATTCCGGGTAAAGTAAATACTGTTTCAAGTATAACAGATCCTCCGATAGCCATGGGAAAAACACCTGCGAATAATGTAATCATCGGAAGCAATGCATTCCGTAAAGCATGCTTGTAAATGACACTTTTTTCCGTCAGCCCTTTTGCACGCGCGGTACGTATGTAATCTTCACTCAGCACATTCAGCAATGATACTTTAACGTTGTTTGATAAAAAGGCAAGGGAACTATATGTGTAGCAAATGGTAGGAAGTATTAAATAAGGTATCGTTAAAAATATTTTTGAGATGATTCCGGTATCATGATTAAATCCGCCTGCCGGACTAACACCCGACGAAGGAAGTATGTTAATCATCCGGGGATTGCAAAGCAGAAACATTAAAAGCGCTGCAATCCAAAAGGCGGGAAGGGAATATAAAATAATGAAAAGCTTTTGAGTGAGTTTAACGGATGATGCCTCAGGATTTAGCGCTGATTTTATTCCGAAAGGAATACTTATTAAATACGCGAATAAAACCGAAAGAAATGTTAGCAATAGAGACCAGAACAATTTCGGTAAAATCATGGATGAGATATTTTCTGACGTCATCCATGACCGGCCTAAATTGCCATGTATTATTCCGCCGTCACCATTCCCGAAAAGCCATCTGTGAAACTGGTTCTCTTTCTGAAACCGAATAGCTGGAACATATTTCTTCCATTCTGATTTTGAGTTTTGAAATTCATTGAGGCTGGCGATTGAAAAGTAGAAGAGGGGTAAGTCGAGTCCGAGTTGTTTTCTGAGAGACTCAATTTCTTTTTCGGATGATTTATTATCTGAAAGCGTTTCTTCGTTTTGAATATTCATCATTCTTTCGACCGGATCGCCGGGTGAGTAATGCAACAAAATGAATGAGAGTAACACTACGAAAAATACTACCGGTATAAAAAAAAGAATTCTCTTCGCCAGGTATTTTCGCATACTCAAAGATAGTAATGAGTCTAATTAAGGTTCTGTTTCATTAAGCATAGTTATACCGCCGGTTGTTGACAACAATCTCATGTTATTACAAAGCATTCCGGGACGTTCGGCGAAAACCATTCCGTTGCCAAACCGGCGATGAATGATGTTTCTGCGCATGTTCGAATAAAGAAAAACGAATGGCTGGTCGTCATAAATAATTTGCTGTAATTGATGAGAAAGTAAAGTACGGACCGAGTCATTCATTTCAATTTTCATCTGTTCAATAATCTTATCCGATTTTTCATTTCCAAATCCGGAGTAATTTGATCCATGCGAAATCCATGATGATGTATGCCATAACTGGGTGTAATCTTCGGGCAATCCTGTTCCGCTCCAGCTGGCCATAATCAAATCAAAATCGTGTTCTTTGGTTTTTGCCAGAAAGTGATTTAAATCCATCGGAACGGGAATTAGTTTTATTCCCGATTTGGCGAATTGTTCGGCGAGATAATCGGCCATACTTTTCCATTCCGGCGAAGTTGTCAGGTAAATTAATTCGGCCGTAAAAGTGATTTTATTATCTCCTGAATTTTTGTCAAGTATACCGTCTCCATCCGTATCATTCCATCCCGCGTCTGCCAGTAGTTCTTTCGCTTTCTTTAAATCGAATTCAACATGCTTCAATGAATGATCGAAATCTTTTTTTAAGGGTGATACGTTGCTTATCATTCTTTTGCATTGATTGCTGTAATTCCCATAGGCTATTTTCATGATATTTTCCACAGGTGTAATCATGGCAATCGCCTTTCTGACTTTTGCATCGGTAAACAATTGCTTTCTGTTGCCGGCCGGTTTTTCATTAAAGCCTATGTATGCGTAATTAAAGGTCGGAAGCAGGGCGCTATTGTAATTTTTGTTGAATTCATCTTCACCCGTAAGCTGCATAAACGCGTTGATTGAGCAATTAACGGAAGCATCCATACGCTGATTTCTGAAATCGAGAATTTGTGATGCCTCATCCTTATTCAGTTGAAATATTATCTTTTCCGGATATGACTGTTCGAGATAGTTTTTAGATTTTTTTGTCCAGTGGTTGGCTTTTTTAAGAAGAGTAATATAATGGCCCGATGCCCATTCTTCTACTTTATACATTCCGAGTCCGTTTAGTTTCTCAGGAATTCTTCCATTGGAATCATCATTGAAGCCCTCCGACCATTTTTTCAAAGCGGGAAATTGTTCTGCGGCGAAAGCAGTGTCATTAAATTGTTCTAGTGTAAAGGAGCCGAGTACGTTTTCAGGGTCATAAAAAGATTTTTGCAAAACAGGAAATGCCGTCAGGAATGAAATATTCTGAAAATTCTTCTCAAACATATTTATGGTAAAAGAACCATTATCTCCGGGAATTATGTTTTTGACATTATTCCAGTATTGCTTTACGGCAGGATTGTTTGTAAGAGGGCATTTAATGACTTTGGCTGTAAAGAGTATGTCATCGGGAGAAAGCGCCTCTCCATTATCCCATAAAATATTTTTTCGTAAACGGTAAGTGAAGCTTAAAGTGTCTGCCGAAATTTCAGGCATTGATTCGACAAGTCCGGGGACTACTGATTGCGTTTTGTAATCAATGTACATCAGGCATCGCTGAGTGTAAAAGAAAATATCTGCCCTTTGTACAGAAATGCCATTGGTTGGATGAAGGTTATCAGGCTCGTTATTTACGTGAAATACAATTTTGTTCTCTGAGGACCAATTTGGAGATATTTTCGAGGCATCTTCAAAATATTTAATTATTTCAGTGCCTGCAATGGCTTCTTTTTTTGATTGTGAGCCCGTACATCCGGCTAACACAATTAAAAAACAGAATAAAATAGTTCTCATAATAAGCTGATTCGACTGCAAATTAAGAATAAATCAAAAAGATTAATATATTTGAAAAAACAGTTTAGCTAATTTGTTGCCCGGATAGGCCGATGAAATTATTATCTACTTTGTTATTTATACTTGTTTCATTTATCGCCAATGCGCTTAATTACTGCGAGCCATTGCCGACAAATGGAGTAAATGATTATTCAATCGCAGGTATTACACTTGGCTCTTTGAATACGTCCGGAGGTCAGATTACAACTTATGAATTTTACCCTGATACATTAAACACGAATACAACCTTCCTCAGACCGGGCCTGACTTACAATTTGCTTTTCGTATCGAACAATGTTCACACTGCAAATACGTTTGCATTCTGGATAGACTGGAAC
The DNA here is from genome assembly GCA_964486655.1 of uncultured Flavobacteriales bacterium. GTDB lineage: Bacteria > Bacteroidota > Bacteroidia > AKYH767-A > 2013-40CM-41-45 > JADKIH01. The sequence goes on along the minus strand of CAZAON010000098.1, from coordinate 16,316 downwards.
AACGATACAACGCTGAGTTCATCGGAAAAGCTGGGTGAGTTTACAACGAGTTCGCCGGGGCAGGCCGGATCAATTTCATTTTCGGTGCCATTGAATAGTATCACCGGTAAATTGCGATTCAGAGTCCGATGTTCGTCATCTTCTTCCATCAATTCATGCGCGAATTATTCATCAGGGCAGACCTCCGATTATTCGGTAACTGTGCTGAATAATAATCTTGAATATAATTTCTATGCCGGTTGGGAAAGTGCTTCCTGCGGCGGCAATTTTATTAATAGCGTATCAATTGAAAACATTGATAATCCCAATACGGGCAGTCAGAATGGTTCAGTGTTTTCCGATTACACCCGAATAAAAGCCGATGTGGAATGTTGTGAGTCTGAAGCAATTTCGATTGAAACTGTTGCGCCAAATTCCGCATTCAATCACAGTGATGTATATGTCGATATTAACAACGACGGGGCATTCACACAAAATGAATTAGTTGTCGCCCTGACATCAGGATTAGGCACTCAAACTGTAAGCGGTAGTTTTTCATTACCGGCCATTACCGGCGAAAGAATTTTGCGAATCTATTTTTATACGAATGCGGGCCTTAGTGAAGTCGAAGATTACACAATTTCGTTAATCTCCTCAACATTGGCCGCAAGACCGGAAGCGCATATCGGTTCTGAATTATTTTCAGATTGCAGTAATGGTTGTAGTTTTATAGGATGCGAAGGTTTGAACAGTTTCAGTGATTTAAGTTGCGGAATACCTTCGAGCTGGCAATGGCTTGTTCCCGGTGCGATTCCTTCTCAATCTGCTTTGCAAAATCCTTCCTTTAGTTTTACGCCCGGAACTTATACGGTAACATTGATTGTTTCGAATTCATCGGGAACTGATACTGATGCAGTCACTATTGAAATCAAACAACCTTTCACTTCTTTTTCGCTCGGAAATGATACAAGTCTGTGTTCGGGAAATAATTTGGTCCTGAACGCTCCATCCGCGATCTCTCCTTCTGGTTGTTTTCTGTATAGATGGTCTACAGGGGCTATTACCGATAGCATCGTGATAAGTCTTCCCGGAATATATTGGGTAAGAGTGGATACCTGCACCCATTCTGCCTGTCCCGCGATTGATACAATTGATATTTCATTTTCGCCATTGCTCTATAATGTAACAGGTGGCGGATATTATTGCAGCGGAGCTTCCGCGCCATCCGTCGGATTATCCGATTCTCAATCCGGTGTTTCATATCAACTGTTATTTAATGGAACTAACTCCGGAAATCCGGTCGCAGGTACCGGAAGTTCCATAAGTTTCGGAATTCAGAATCAATCGGGAGTTTATACTGTAAGAGCGACTAATAATTCTACAGGCTGTAATGCATTGATGTCCGGCAGCGTACAGGTCACCATGAATGCGTTACCCCAGATTTTTTCAGTTTCAGGTGGCGGTTCTTTTTGTACAGGTAACGGCGGAACCATTACGCTAAGCGGATCTGAAACAGGAAAAAGTTACGAACTAATCAGAAACGGTAATCAGACCGGAACAACGGTCAACGGAACAGGCAGTGCTGTTAATTTTCCGTTACAATATAATTCCGGAAACTATACGGTTGTTGCCTCTGATGTCAATACATCTTGTACGAGCACAATGACCGGTATTGCTGTTATTACACTTTATCCCGGACCACAACAATTTAATATTATAGGCGGTGGAATTTTTTGCAGCGGAACGCCTGATGCATCAGTAGGAATTTCCGGTTCAGATTCAGGAGCGATCTATGTATTGTACCTTGATACGATTCCGACCGGAGATACGTTAATTGGTACAGGCGGTGCAATTAGTTTTTCTAATCTGACTCAGTCAGGCGAATATACTGTCGTAGCTTCGATGAATACGCAGTGCACTGTTGAAATGAATGGTTCAGCAAATTTAAATATCAAAACCTCACCGCTGACGTTTAATGTTACCGGAGGAGGAACTTATTGTTACCTGGGTAGTTTTGTAGACATTGGCATTGATAGTTCTCAGTATCTGGTTAATTACCGTCTGTGGACTGGCGGATTTCCAACGGGAGGAATTGTTCCTGGTACGGGCTCGGCACTTACAATTGCTTCAGTAATGAATCCGGGCACCTATAACGTCGTTGCTACAAACACTACTAATGGTTGCTCGCTTACAATGAATGGAGTTGCAACTATAACGGTAGATTCATTTCCACATTTCTTTTCAGTAACCGGTGGAGGTAGTTTTTGTGAAGGTGATTCCGGTGTAGTAATCGGAATGGATTCTTCAACATCCGGAGTTCAATACAGTTTATTTCATAATGGTGATTCAACCGGATTTTCATTAACAGGAACGGGGAGTGCGTTAAATTTCGGACTTGTCGACTCAGCAGGATGGTATTCGGTTTGGGCGACAACACCCGGGAATTGTTCGGCGCAAATGTTAGCGAGTGCGACCGTATCCGTGAATCCGTTACCAGTATGTTCCATTGTTCAGCCGCCGATGGATACAATCTGTATTTTTCAATCACCGGTTCAGCTTTTCGGATCGCCGTCAGGAGGAATACTCAGTGGAAACGGAATTACAAACAATTATTTGTTCCCTTCGGTTGCAGGAGCTGGAATGGTATTAATAAAGTACGATTTTACCGATTCATTCGGCTGCTCATCTACGGCCTACGATAGCATAGTAGTAGATATGTGCATTGGAATAGAAGAGAATGAGTCTGAAAAATGGATCAGCGTTTATCCAAATCCATCCGATGAAATTATTTTTATTGAAATCGGAAATAAAATTCAATCGGGCGTTATTGAACTATATAATTCCGTTTCATCACTCGTCAGGTCCGTTTACCTGACTGATGAGAAGAAAAGTTTCATTGATATTTCCGGTCTGACTGAAGGATTTTATTTCATTCGCGTTAAAACAGGAAATATGATTTTTGAAAAACGGCTGGTAGTGATCCATTAATCACTCACCACAGCTCCGGTACCATACATTTGTTTTTTGTATTTCAGAGACGGCGAAGGAATAAAGGGACCGAGATTTAATTTATCCCATATCATGTCGATTTTAGCAATTGTCTCATCGGTTGAAACAAGAATATTCGGCCAGTCGCGTTGAAACCCGTCATGCTCTTTTGTTTTTCGCGTTCCGTCAAAGGCAACATGATCAAATGAATCTCCGCGTACAATAAAATGATCACGTTTCGGGTCAACATTATTTGCAAATCTCCATACGGCATCCGCAACGCTGGATACATCAACAGTTCCTTCCACAAACAGTATTACTTTAATCTCTTTAAATTCTTTCTGACTGAAAAGTTTTTCCGCTAATTCGCGAATGTGATTCTTTCTGTTTTTATCGACGGAAATTAATACCAGCGAAACAGATTTTTCAAGCAGAGAAGTATTGATATTTTTTATTTCCGGAAATCCGCGCAAAAGTTCATTTACATCCAAACGAATGGAATGTTTTGAGGATTCACTGCCTGAATTTATTTCTTCAGGTAATTTCTTCGTCGCGTCAATTCCCATTTTTCCGCCAAATGCCATTACCGAACAGCTATGATCCAAAACATCTACAGGTCCTTGCGTAAAATATATATCGCTGCCGGGATTCGTATGCTGACTGATATACCTTGCAACTTCTTCGCTGTTGTGAATATTCACATCACCGTCTACCACGATCATGATTTTGGTAAACATCATTTGTCCCGCCCCCCATAGACTATGCATTACTTTGCTTGCCTGGCCCGGATATTCTTTATTGATCTTAACAATGACAAGATTGTGAAAGACACCTTCGACGGGAAGAACCATATCGATGATTTCAGGAACCATCGTCATTTTAATCGGTACAAGGAAAATGCGTTCTGTGGCTTTCCCGATCCATGCATCTTCCTGCGGCGGTATGCCGACTATTGTAGCGGGATATATGGCATTTTTTTTATGAGTGATGCATGTGACATGGAACTTCGGATAAAAATCTGCCAATGAATAATATCCCGTATGATCTCCGAAAGGTCCTTCCAAAATATAATCTTCGTTCGGATCAATAAATCCTTCGATAATTATATCTGCATCGGCAGGAACCTGAATGTCCTGAGTGAGACACTGCACCAGTTCAACTTTTTTCTTGCGAATGAATCCGGCTAACATGTATTCATCAACATTTTCAGGCAGTGGGGCAGTTGCTGAATAGGTATAAACAGGATCTCCGCCGAGCGCGACTGCGACTGGCATTAACTTACCGAGTTTTTTATATTCATTAAAATGTTTCGCGCTTACTTTATGCCTGTGCCAATGCATGGCAGTCATGTCTTTTTCAAAAACCTGCATGCGATACAAACCGACATTTCGAATTCCTGTATTCGGATCTTTTGTATGAATAATCGGAAGTGTCAAAAATCTTCCGCCATCCTCAGGCCAGCATTTCAATACGGGCAACTTCGATAAATCAGGATCTTTCATTACAACTTCCTGGCAGGCGCCACGACCTTTCACAGTCTTAGGCATCCATGATGCAATCGATCCGAGAGTCGGCAACATTTTCAGCTTATCCAGAATATTTTCTTTCGGCGAGGTTAGATCTTTAATAAGAGACTCGATTTCGGCGGCGACGGCATCTAATTTTTCTTTTCCCAGTGCCCAGGCCATCCGTTCTTCGGTGCCCATTGAATTGATAAGAAGGGGAAAGTCTGTACCGGTATTTTCAAACAACAAAGCCGGACCATATTGTTTGGAAATACGATCGGTTATTTCTGTAATCTCTAATTCGGGATTTATATATTATTTAATCCGGACAAGCTGGCCTCTTTTTTCCAGTATTTCTATCCATTGTTGGGTACTGTTGTACATATTCTTTTGTCGGTCAACGATTACATATGCGGAGCAAAGATATTTGACAAAAAAATCTTTGCTGTTTGCATATTCAGACCGCTAAGATCGTTATTTAATTTATAACCGTTCTTCCATCATTTTCGCCGCTTTCTCTTTCAACATTGGCAGATCGGCCTGGGTGAGTCCGGTCGTTGGAATTGTCTCGCACCACTGACAGATAATTTTTCCCGGACGAAGGGCAAATGGATATTTTGGCGACAGCAGGTGGTCGGCATTTTTAATAACTAAAATGGCTATTGGTAATTGTGTTTGAATGGCGAGACGAAAAGCGCCATCGTGAAAGGGCAATAACGGATTGTCGGTTTTGTTTCTGGTTCCTTCGGGATAAATAAATACAGAAATTCCTTCGCGAATAGATTTGATCATGTTTTCCATGCTTTTTGCACGGGCTGTCTTGTCTTTTCTGTCAACTGTGATATATAATTTTTTTATCAGGTAGCCGAAAAGAGGGAGTTTCAAAAGTTCTGCTTTTGCCAGGAAACGGAATGTGTGGTGATGGGCCAGCGCGAAAGCCGGAATATCCAATAACGAACGGTGATTTGCAATAAATACATAAGTCTGATTCGGATCAAGAATTTTCTGATCGTAAGTTTTCAGACGAATGCCATAAAAAATAAACAAGGTCCTTGCCCAGGGTCTTGAAACCCATTTGTGAGCGAAAAAGGGTGCGCGTTTTTCATTTACAAAAGTAAATACCAGCGTATGGCAAATGGCGGCGACAATCAGTACTACTATGAAAATCAGAATTGCATAAAAGCCGAACAGGTTCCGGAGAAATTTTATAATTGGATTCATCGGCGGCAAATGTAAAATAAATATGGTATAACGGAATTAAAACGAATCCGCTTGATTACTTCTCCGCTTTTGCTATTTTATAGGTACGGCCTGAGTTCACCAAATTCAGAATGTAAAATCCCGATTTCAGTTTTGAAATGTCAACGATATTCACGAATGAATTCAAAGTGCCGGATTGAACTTTCTTGCCGGTCATGCTGTAAATTTCAAAATTTTCATTCAGTACTTTATCGCTTTCAATTTTTAAAATACCGTCTTGTATGATCAACTGAACATTATCTTCAGCTAAAATTGAAATACCCGAAGTGAGGCAACTGTCTGCACTCTTAATTCCTGTAAAGTCAAAATTATCGAAATAGAGAGATCCACCGTTTTTTGATCCCGTGATAGATACTTCAATCGCATCGTCATTTGCAAATAAGGAATCTGTAATGGTGCTACCGGTAAAATCTACAGGCGTCGGCGGCATCTGTCCGTTTGATCCTCTGTCAACTAACATCAGGTTCATGGATAAACTGTTGCCGGTCATTAAAACCGCAATCGAAAGCTCGTACCAGTTATTATTAGTCAGATTCAGGACGGAAGAGTAATCGGCCGAGAAGTATGTAAGTAATTCTAATTTACCATCGTGATTGAGAGAAGCAATTATATAGTGATTTGGGTCGGCATGTGGTTGCATCCAGATTGAAGCAGCGCGGTCGAATGAATTCGGATTCACCATCGAATCGTTATAATAAAACATAATGCTGCTCGAAAATTGCTGGCCATCCTGCGCCATGAATTTTGAACAATACCTGGAATTGTCATTTCCCCAGTTGTTTGAGTCGGGAACAAGCAGGCATCCGCCGGTTACACCATAATTCGGAATCTGAACAAGTGATTGCATCCCATAAAAATGATCTGACTGATCATTGGGATTATCGAAGTGAACCTGCTCATTTACGAGTTGGGCCGATAAATTTGTAAAAAGTAAAACTAAAGCCGGGAGTAGAATTTTTTTCATGTGGGGGTTGATTAGTATTAAATAGAACTGATTATAAAATTCAAAAACGAAAATACGAAAGAGAACGGAAGTATGCCATTTTTTAAGAGACCATGAAGCTATTTTTTCGCGGTGATTACGTTGAATGGCAAACCCAGACCTTTTTGAAAATGACGATTAACGAAGTATGTTGAATCGGAAGACAATTCCTCCCAATATAACATGCCTGATTCGGGCAAGGGTGAAACTGAAATAAAACCGGTAATACGTTTTTCTTTAGCAATTTCAATCTTGGCCATGCGTTTGTCGTAGGCATCTGAAAAGTTATTCGTCAGCTCCGACTGGGCATAAACAAAGATCAGCATGACCAAAATGGAAAAATCGCAGATCACCACCGATAAAATTTTGAATAATTTGACAGGCTGAACATAGGTGCCGCCAATTGCAAAAAGGAAGGCAAAATAGATCGCGGTAAATAACGAAAGCAGCAACATGGCTCTGTCAGGCCCTGCTTCCGACATCACATAGGTCGTGGGAATTAAAGACAAAGCAATGAATGCGAGGAAAAATAAACTCACTTTCTTCAGAATATTTCTTTTTTCTTCAATTGCAAATTTTCCTTTAAGATGTTTCATGCCGAATAAAAGCCAGGGAAAAGAAAAAATGAAGATATATCCTGCATGTGCCGGTAAATACATGATAAAATATTTTCCCAGTGTTTTTATGTATGACCAGGCTTTAAACAGCAGGGTAGTGTGAGGTAGTAACGAACGGCGGACATCGGTTCCCGGAGCCAGATATGCTATCAGAAAAGATATGAATATAAGAGTGAAAATTATATAGATTTTATTGTTGAAAGTTTTAAAGCCGTCCGGATAAATTTTATTTCTGAAAAAGAAAAGAGCGACAAGCAGAAACATAAATATTAAAGCAAACGATTCCGATGCCCCGCCAATGAATAACGCCGCCAATGAAGCGAATATCCAACCTGCGTTTGATGTTTTTGAAAAAATGAAATGAATCAGAAACAAGAAACATATCAGACTCCACATATATGTAATCACAATAATGTACCAGAACCAGCTTTCGCCGATATTGAATGTGGCAAAAAAGAAACTTGTGATGAGCATGATTGTTAATCCGGGTAATAATATTCCGTCAGCTTTAATACTTAACGAATTAAATATCTTTTGAATGAGATTCCTTAGCGTCAGATAAAGCGCGGCAAGAGTTCCGAAATTCATCAGCGGGAGAAAAATCGGGCTGTCGTGAAACTTCAAAAGCCAGCATGCGACAGAGTGTGCCGTCCATCTGCCGCTCCAGTTATCATACTGGAAAATCATTCCGCCCCAGGCTCCATAGGTATTCTTAAGATACAGGTAGTAAAAATCGTCAGACGCCAAACGGGCATTTATGCTTAAAAGACTGTAAAGAATAATGAACAGCAGACTAACAAAAATTAATACGAGATTTAATATGTTGACTTGCCTTTTTTGCACCTTATCGGAATATGGTAATATCAGCTAAAATTCTTGTCCAGATCTTTTTTCGCATCATACATTTCATTCATAATTTCACGGATGATGTCCCTGACAGGCATTATTTCTTCTATTAATTCGACAGTCTGGCCCGCACACCAGAGGTTATTATAATTTCCCGGTTTCACCGCATCTTCGAGCCAGTTGAATCCCCGTCTCTGAATAAGCATCTTGAACATTTTTTTCGTTTTCGGATTATTACTCATAAACCGTTCGAAGAAATTCTGTTTGGTGCCTATTTTTTTCGCGAACTCAGTGTTGATGATCGTGCATGGCGTTCCGCTGATCCGCTCGGTGAGAACAATATCATCCATGTGAGACGAGAGGATGGCTTTTTTATATTCATGCGATACATCTGCCTCGGTGCTTGCGATAAAGCGAGTTCCGCAATAGCCGGCCGAAGCTCCCGCGGCAATCACACTCAATAATGCTCTTCCGTTCGCAACACCTCCCGCGGCGAGCACATGTTTGTTTGGAAAATGATTGAGCAGAGTTTCGATCAGAACTGTCAGTGCATACGGACCTGCATGTCCGCCGGCGCCTTGTCCGACAGCCACAAAACCATCACATCCCGCATCAAAGCATTTTTGAGCATGAGTTACATTTGTGACATCGCAAAATACTTTGCCGCCGTAACTATGTGCGGCTTTTATGGCATCTTCGGGTTTGCCTAGTGATGTGATGAGAACAGGAACTTTATGTTCAACGCAAATAGCCAGATGCTTTTCGGCCCACGGATTTGAGCGCTGAACGATAAGATTTACACCGTATGTGCCTTTTGTTTCCCTTGATGTTATGGATTGACCCGATGCCAAATACCGATTCAATTCGATCAGCACATTGGCAAGTTTATTATCATCACGAAAATTCAGCGAGGGAAAGCATGCCAGTACACCTTCGTCAATTCCTGCTTTTATCATTTCTACGTTGCTGACCAGAAACATAGGCGCCATGACGAGAGGATGGCGGATGTTAAGCATTCGGGTGAATGCATTTGAAAATTCCATTTTGCTAAAGTAGGCTTTTAGATCAGCAAAGCGGAACCTTGAAACTACAGTCTTTCAACTAAGCAGCGTTAATCAAAACGGACAAATAACCGGTGGTTTATAAAATTCAATTAAGGGCATTCAGCCGGGATTTGAAATCGGCAATATTTGTTTCAATAAGGGTGATATTCAGGACTAAATTGTTACTTATTGTTAAAGGAACAAATGAAGAATAAAGTTTACCATCTTTTAATCCTATTGCTACGGCAGTACAATTTATCCCATCCGGTGCATAAGGATAACTGAACTCATAGCTATTCCATTTGTAAATATGAACCATGCAGTTTTGATTTTTGAATAGTAAAAATAGTTCGGTGGAAAATGAGTCAATTAATTGCGTACAATGGAAAGTAACAGGAACGCGGGAAAAATTTGCAAAGAAATTTGGGTTATCAGAATTGCCCCATGTCCCCGTATCGGAGTTCAAAATCATTGATCCAAATTGATATAATGAGTATATGTAATCGTTTGCATCAGTTTGAAGTGTTGCGGGTAATGTAGCAGAGGTACTTGAATCTGCTTCAAGCCAAAATGGTAAGGCGTTGACAAAGGGATCAATTGTAAGCAGGAATGGTAACATACCAGAATCCTGTGGTGCTTCCGAGGCAGAAAAGGGTTGTTTGACAGTAATAACTTTACCCTGAGCAAGCGAAAGTTCATTTCCATCCTGAGTTGCACGCATAAAGAACATGCCTCCGGAAACCAGCAATCCGGGTGAATTAGAATTACCGGTGTTCATTCCTGAAAATATCATATCACTTTTGGTGTAAACCTCTTTAAATTGTATTGAAACATCTCCTGCAACAGGGATGTTGCCGGTTTTAACAAAGGCATTTGAGGGAATAAAAATTTTTGTTCCGTGAATAGCTGTCAAAACTCCTCCCGTACCGGTGTTTAATGTGAATTTCTGCAAGGGGATTTCATTTTTTTTATGAAAGTCATCCATCGACGAGTAACTCACATTTATTTCAGACGGGTTCGTAGTGACTTCTTCTTTTTTGCAGGACAAATGAAACACGACAAATAATCCGGGTAATAACAGGTTCAATTTCATTAAAGCTTTCATAATTTTAGAATTTATTGAACAAATCTTACATTATATTCCAGACTTCCTATCATTCATTTGTAAAGTTTATATAATCAAATTCATTTGCTGAGAACGCGAATCACATTTTCAGAATACGAATTGTTCATCAAGAGGGGATATTCATACAGGTTCTGTGTAGTTTTTCCTCCTGATTTGTTAGTAAACCCTTAAAAAGTTTTCCCGTTAAAGTCTTTTCAATTCCCTTAAAAAACTTATTTTGGCGAAATAAGTACAAGTATTCGTTTTAGTCACATTTGCGAATACAAACAATCAATGAAATCAATCAGCAGAATATTTGATATCCCTTACTGGCAGCAGGAGAAGCATCCATTGAAGGACTCATTAGTTGCTAAAGAAAGCGGAAGATGGGAGTCATATTCATCTGAAAAATTGGTATCAACTGCCGAGAAGTTTGGCATGGGTCTGATGGCAATGGGATTCGCTAAAGGTGATACTGCGGCAATTACTTCAGCTAACCGTCCCGAATGGAACATGGCTGATTACGGTATGCAAATGGCCGGTATCATCAATGTTCCCCTTTACACAACACTTTCCGAGTCTGAAATCATTTTCATTCTGAATGATTGCAAGGCGAAAATCATCGTCACAGGCGATATTATCCTTACCGAGCGACTTCTGAAGATTAAGGATAAGATTCCTTCACTTCAGTCAATTTACTCCTTCGATAAAAACACCGGTGCTCCTCATTGGAGCGAAATTGTTTCTAAGGGGGAGAAGGAGGGAAGGATTGAAGATCTGAATAAAGTGAAGAATTCGATCGATGAAAATGAAGTGGCGACGATTCTTTATACAAGCGGTACGACCGGTACTCCAAAGGGTGTGATGCTGACTCACAGAAATATTATCAGTAATATTCACTCCTGCGAGAGCCTATTTCCGATCGAAGTTGTTCAAACCGCACTCAGCTTTCTGCCGCTTTGCCACAGCTACGAACGTATGCTGACTTATGTTTACATGTACCTCGGTATTTCAATTTACTACGCTGAGGCAATGGATAAGATCGCCGACAACCTGAAAGAAATCAGGCCCCAGGCTTTTTCAACTGTACCAAGATTACTGGAGAAGGTCTTCGACAAAATCATGGCTAAAGGGAATGAGCAGAAAGGGATAAAGAGATTTTTATTTTTCCGCGCGGTAGAGCTCGGTCTAAAATATGAATTCAAAGGAAAGAATGGATTTCTGTATGAATTGGAATTAAGCATTCTCAATAAACTTGTATTCTCGAAATGGCGTGAGGCATTGGGCGGGCGCGTTGGTGTTATCGTTAGTGGTGGAGCGGCACTCCAGCCAAGACTTGCACGAATATTCTGGGCCGCGAAAATTCCGGTGCTGGAAGGGTACGGACTTACGGAAACGTCTCCGGTAATTGCGGTAAATAATATGCTGGAGAATGGAGCATGTTTCGGAACTGTCGGCCCGGTCATCAGGGATGTTGAGGTTAAAATTGCTCCTGATGGAGAAATTCTTTGCAAGGGACCAAACGTGATGAAGGGGTATTTCAACAGGCCTGACCTTACAGCGGAAGTAATTGATTCGGAAGGGTGGTTTCATACGGGAGACATCGGAACACTTGTTGAAAACAGGTTTTTGAAAATCACGGATCGAAAGAAAGAAATATTCAAAACCTCAGGAGGAAAATATATCGCTCCGCAGGGTATTGAAAATAAATTCAAGGAATCAATATTTATTGAACAACTTATGGTTGTGGGCGAGAATGAAAAATACGCCGCGGCGCTTATTGTTCCTGACTTTGCCGCTTTAAAAAAATGGTGTGCTGAAAACGGAGTTGCCTTTAACACAAACGAACAGGTTATTCGTGAACAGAAGGTAATGGACTTGTTTCAAAAGGAAGTAGACATACTCAATTCAAATTTCGGTCACGTAGAACAGATTAAAAAATTCTGCCTGATCAGCACAGAATGGACGACTCTTAGCGGAGAGCTTACAGCAACTTTAAAACTCAGGAGAAAATTCATTCTCGATAAATATAAGTCACAAGTACAATCGTTATATATTGAGGAACCTGTTCAAGTTTAACGGGAACCTTTTGTTACTATGAAAAGAATCATTAAAAATGTCGCTGTGCTGGGAAGTGGGATCATGGGCAGCCGTATTGCCTGTCATTTCGCTAACATAGGACTGAATGTTTTGCTACTCGACATTGCACCGAAAGAATTGTCCGATGATGAGAAGAAGAAAGGTTTGTCACTCGATTCTCCGCAGGTAAAAAACAGAATCGTAAACACTGCTCTGCAGCAGGCAGTAAAGTCTAATCCGTCACCATTATACAAATCATCTTTCGCGTCCCGTATCAGAACCGGAAATTTTTCCGATAATATGAAAGATTTATCGGCTTGTGACTGGATAATAGAGGCTGTTGTTGAAAATCTCGACATTAAAAAATCGGTATTCGAAAACGTAGAAAAATATCGCAGGCAGGGAACACTCATTACTTCAAACACATCCGGAATTCCGATAAAGCTGATGTCTGAAGGCAGGAGTGAAGATTTCCGCAAACATTTTTGCGGCACTCATTTTTTTAATCCGCCTCGTTACCTGCGCCTGCTTGAAATAATTCCCGGACCGGAAACATCGCGTGAAGTTTTGGATTTCCTGATAAACTATGGCGACCTGTATCTTGGAAAAGCTACGGTGGAATGTAAAGACACACCCGCATTCATTGCGAATCGCGTTGGTGTCTACTCAATCATGTCGTTGTTTCATTTTGTTGAAAAGAGCGGATTTACAATTGATGAAATTGACAGACTAACAGGACCGATTTCCGGTCGTCCCAAATCGGCAACATTCAGAACCTGTGATGTTGTTGGTTTGGATACGCTCGTGAAAGTTGCCAAAGATGTATATGAAAGGTGCCAGTCAGATGAGGCACGCGATCAGTTTGTCATGCCTTCATTCATTCAGAAGATGATTGAAAATAACTGGCTGGGTGATAAGACGGGTCAGGGTTTTTACAAAAAGGTTAAGAAAGACGGAAAGAGTGAAATTCTTACACTTGATTTGCAAGATTTTCAATATAAAACCAAATCAAAAAGCAGGTTTGCGTCGTTAGATCAGGTTAAAGGTATCGAAAACGTGAAAGAAAGAATGAAAATTCTATTCAATGCAACTGACAAAGCCGGAGAATTTTATCGTTCTACCTTCTCAGCTTTGTTCAGCTACGTGTCTTTCCGGATTCCTGAAATCTCTGATGAGATTTATAAAATTGATGATGCAATGTGCGCCGGATTCGGATGGGAAAATGGTCCTTTCGAATTATGGGATCTCATGGGAGTTGAATCCACGGTAAAACTCATGGAACAATCGGGTCATAAGCCGGCACAATGGGTCTATGATTTTCTGGCGAAAGGAAATAAAACTTTTTACCAGGTCAACTCAGGCAAGAAATATCATTACTCGGTTTCAAAAAGCGGCTTTGAATTAACTGCCGGCTCCGATACATTCATAATTTTAGATTCGAACAGAGAGAAGACCGTCTGGAAAAATGCCGGTTGCAGTCTGATCGATATCGGTGATGGTGTATTGAATCTTGAGTTTCATACCAAGATGAATACTATTGGCGGTGAAATTATTGAAGGAGTAAATACTGCGGTGAACATGGCTGAGAAAGATTTCCGCGGACTGGTAATCGCGAACGAAGGACAGAATTTTTCGGCCGGAGCAAACATTGGTATGATTTTTATGTTTGCGGCCGAACAGGAATATGATGAAATTGATATGGCCATTCGCGCTTTTCAAACTATGAATATGCGTGTCCGATACAGCAGTGTACCTGTTGTTGTGGCACCACACGGATTAGCTTTGGGTGGCGGATGTGAAATGACACTTCACGCGGATAAGGTAGTGGCTTCATCAGAAACATATACAGGCATGGTTGAATTCGGTGTCGGTTTGATTCCGGGTGGTGGCGGCAGCAAAGAATTCGCTTTACGCGCCAGTGATGCTTATGCCGAAGGAGCAATTGATGAACAGATTTTGAAAGAATATTTTCTCAATATCGCAATGGCTAAAGTCTCGACCTCGGGATATGAAGCCTTTGATCTTAAAATACTTAAAAACGGCCGTGACGAAATCGTTATGAATAACCAGCGCCGGATTGTTGAGGCAAAAAGAGCGGTTCTTGAGATGGCTGACGAAGGTTATACCCGTCCGACAGAGCGTAAGGATATAAAAGTTCTGGGCAGAAGTGGCATGGGAATGTTTTACGCCGGCGCAAATAGCATGTTTTCAGGTAATTACATCTCAGAACATGATAAAAAAATATCTGAAAAACTTGCATATGTATTGTGCGGAGGTGAACTCTCTTCTTATACATTTGTATCCGAACAATATTTACTGGATTTGGAAAGAGAAGCGTTTCTTTCTTTGTGCGGTGAACGAAAAACATTAGAGCGAATTCAAAGTATTTTAACATCCGGCAAACCATTACGTAATTAGAAAAAACCTAAGCATGAGTCGTAAAGTCAATTTTGGAAAATTTATAATGTATCTGTGTATTCTGACATTCGGAATAATAAATCCGTTTCAGTCAATTGCACAGACTGAAGAAAAACCAAAGTATGCACCGGGAAAAGAAAAACACCGCAACCGTACCGATGAAATCGGAAGGAAACAAGGTAAGTGGATGTTCTACAATACATTCGGTGAAAAAATTTCGGAGATCGACTTTGTAAACGATCAGAAAGAGGGTGTAGACCGCCGCTTCTATGGTTATGACCGCGTTAGAGAAGAGACAGAATATCTTGCCGGCGTAAAGGACGGCCAGTATACTAAATACTACTTCTCATCACAGGTACAGCTTGAAGGAACTTATAAGGACGGAAAGAAAGATGGAAAATGGACAAAGTATTTTGAAGACGGAAGTATCAGACAGGAAGGTTCATATAAAATGGGAAAGAAAGACGGAGTCTGGAAAGTTTATAACCGGAAAGGGAATACAGTTAGTGAAGCAACTTATAAAGACGGTGTTGATGTTGCCGTGATTGAGGCCAAGAAGAAGAAAGAAGAAGAAGCAAAGAAGGCTGCTGAGAAAAAGGATAAAAAAGGCGCTGAAAAGGCACCCGGAACTCCCGGCGCAACAACAACTCCTCCTGCTACTGATCCGAAAAAGAAGTAAAAACAACTTTTTGATATTAAGGCTGTAGAAATAAACATTTACAGCCGCTTTTCGTTAACTTATTACAATCTGTTTATTCATGGAAGCATATATCATAGCTGGTTATCGTTCGGCCGTAGGTAAAGCACCTAAAGGTAAATTCAAAAACATGCGCCCCGATGACCTTGCAGCGAATATCGTAAGGTATCTTGTCAGTACGGTTCCTCAATTGGAAAAGGAACAAATTGATGATGTTATTGTCGGCAATGCCACACCGGAAGCGGAACAGGGACTTAACATCGGCCGTTTTATTTCCCTCATGGGATTAGATACGGTTAAGGTTCCCGGAATGACTGTAAACCGTTATTGCGCATCCGGTCTTGAGACAATTGCAATTGCGACGGCAAAGATTCGTGCAGGCATGGCCGATTGTATCATTGCCGGTGGTGTTGAATGTATGTCTCCGATTCCTTTTGGCGGATGGAAGATCGTTCCGAATCTGAAGTATGTACAGAGTAATCCCGATTACTATTGGGGAATGGGACTTACAGCAGAAGCGGTTGCAAGAGAGTATAAAGTTTCAAGAGAGGATCAGGATAAATTCGGATTCGATTCAAACCTGAAAGCGGTAATAGCGATCCAGGAAGGTAAATTTACCTCTGAAATTGTTCCTGTTAAAGTAACTGAAGTTGTTCTCGACGAAAAAGAAAAGAAAAAAACAAACGAAATTATCGTGGACACCGACGAAGGTCCGCGCGCCGATACAACTCTTGAGAAAATGGCAACTCTGAAACCTGTGTTCGACGCAAGAGGTACGGTGACTGCCGGAAATTCTT